>NZ_JBFSUX010000085.1:0-15515 GCF_041467595.1 Vibrio sp. 10N.247.311.13
GCAACCGTTAATAGCGGTTCTAGGGTTCAAATCCCTATCCCTCCACCACATTAAAAATGAGATAAGCCGTTGTATTACAACGGCTTTTTTCATATCTGCAAGGTGCCAAGTCAAACCATAAGGATTGACTCAGACAATGTACCTTTTCCGCGCCCCAAATTGCACCTACTACACACGTGTTTGTCTGCCGAAAAAACTTCGAGATAATGGCTTTCCGTTCGATCTGAAAGTATCTTTACTAACCAAGAACCGTCAACTTGCTTCTGAACGCAATCTAACCGTTGCTGCTAGTCTAAAAGAGTTAATAACTAAAACTCATGGGCAAAGTTGTGTAGAAGGCTTTAAAGCGGATTGTGATGCGATTATCGATGAGGTTCGTAGTAAGTTTGAATCGAATCAACCTGATATTGAGGTATCTGCCGCTCCAGTTCGTAAAGCAGAACATCGGGACTTAACTTCTACAGTTCACCGAAAGAATCACCCTGTCGTTTCATTAAAAGCGGCGCTAGACGCTTTTGTCGCTAGTAAGAAGTTGCAAAATATCAGACCTTTAACAGTGCATCAGTTAAATGCTCGTGCCAGTCACTGTATTAACCTGTTACCCGTTGAATCCGTGGATCCTGTTACTTCGGCTCATGCGTTGGTGTACCGTGACCAACTCCTCAAGGAAGGGCGTAGCTATAAGACAAACAAAGAGTACCTTGCTGCTGCTTTTCAGTTTTTTAAGTTTGCTAAGATGATGAATTACATCGCACTGAACCCCTTTGACGGCATTAAGGTAGATAACAAGCCACTCAAGCCTACTAGTGAAGAACGTGAACGCTGGTCACTCAAGGATCTTAAGCTATTCTTCAAGTCTCAAAAATTTGTTGAACAGGATGTAGAGTTCCGCTGGATCTCGTGGATATTGCTTTACTCAGGAATGCGTCCATCTGAAGTGTGTCAACTAAGAGTGAATGACATAAAAGAGGCTGATGGGAGCTACTATTTCGCTGTCAATGTTGACGATGAAGGTAAGTACGTCAAAAATAGCAACAGCATCCGCAAAATCCCTGTCCATGGTCAACTAATTAATTTTGGATTGCTGCAGTACATTGCAACTAGGAAGTCCAGCGGTACCAATAATCTATTCAGCTATGAGCCAAAAAACATCTTTGCCGATTGGTCTAAGGCCTACCTTAATAAAATGACCAAGTACCAGACATCTATTGGTATGCTGCCACGCCACCGCCCAACGAGTTATGGATTCAGACATACTTTTATTGATGAGTTGAAGCAAAAGGGTGTTTCTGAGTTGATTACAGCTGAAATCGTAGGCCATAAGCAGCAAGGGGTAACGTATGATCGCTACGGCAAACAGTTGAATTTGAAGGAGCTTGCGAAGGCATTAAACAAGGTTACTTTTAAGCTGTAGTGCCGTGTGCTATTTCAATGTTAAGAAAAGCCGAGCTAGCTATTTACCGAGCTAGCTCATATTTGGACAGGAATCATTTAGAGTACTCTGTCTAAGTCGACTAATATTGATTAGAAAAAATATCCAAAATTATCAAAGATCTATAATTAGTTTCGCCCTCTTTATCTACAAAACGAGCGGTGAACGTTAGCCGTAGAGTACAGGGCAAGATCACGAAGCTTTACCTTAAGCTAAGTTTTTTATCTTATACTTCTTTTTGATAACAAACCAAGTCAACCATGTCTGAGCTCAATTTATTCAAATACTTTGTAGCCATTGAAGATACACGCCAATCAGGATAAGTTGTAAATAAACTCTTAGATATTCTGTTCCTTACCATTAGCGTTGTGATTGCAGGGAGTCAAGGTTGGGAAGAAATTGAAGAGTTCGGGCGTGACAAACTGGATTGGTTGCGTAAGTTTTTAGTTTTCATTGCATTTTGACCTTATTACTCTTTATTAAAAACGACGTATATTCCCTCAAAAGTAGCAACCAACTCATCCGCACAAAATAGATTGCAGGCTATTTGAACACGACCTTTTCCCTTGCGTTGAAACGCACGATGAAACCGAGACCACGCCGTAAGGTTGTCATATTTACATACTGCTGTTACATCTTTGCTGGCGGGTTTCAGGTATCGAATGCTATTTTCTTGAATAACAATTTGATGTTTTTTACCCTCCAACTGGGCATAAACTAAAGACCAACCTGCCAAAATACCAACAACAGATAAGCTGCCGCCAAACACCGTATTCATGTGGTTGGTATTCATTCTCAATGGTGCAGTAATCTCGATATTTTTGCTGCTACAAGTATTCACACAGATACCGAGAGACTTTGATACTGGTATATGATGATGAAGGTAGACTTCAAGCTCTCTATGTTTCATATAGACCGTTGCCTTTTTCAGACCGCCAAAATATTGCAAAAGTCCGTTTTAGAGGGATGCAGGAATTACACTTTAGCTAATTCAGTTAATACTTGCTTATACGTATCCACTGATTGGGCTCCAGAAATAGCGCTCTCGCGATTGAATACAACTGTTGGAACACCTGATATACCCGCTTGCTTCCATTTCTGTTCCAGCGACTGGACATGACTTCGCATATTATCGTCATCTAGGCATTGCATTGCTTCGTCAACATTAATACCAAGACTTTGCAACTCTTGCTCGAGGGTACTCTTGCTGGATATATCTTTTTGCTCGCTATAAAACGAAGCAAATAACCGATTTTTAAGCTCGGTTTGCTTGCCTACACTTTTTGCATGCTCCAGAAGAATATGAGCATCAAGGGTATTTACAGCTTTTAGTCCGTCAAAGTAGTCGAATTTAAACCCAACGTCTTCTCCAAGCTCTGTCATCTCTTTTCTGAAACGAATGCTATCTTCTAATGTAGTACCGTACTTCCTTTTAAGGTGGGCACGTAGGTCTTCACCTTCAAGCGGCATATCTGGATTTAACTGAAAAGGTTGCCACTCAATCTCAATGCGATCTTCTATACCAAGCTCTTTTATCGCGGTATTTAAACGCTTATAACCGATAATACACCAAGGACAAATCACATCTGACACAATATCCAATTTGATTTTCATATTCATATTTAACTCTTTTTATCAAGCGTTTAGCTTCAATTTTTTTCATTAAATAACACTAAGCAGAACCCAAATTGTTTATTATTCGGTATCCTGCTCATTTTCACCGTAGAGAGTTGCGGTTCTATATTTTTTGCTCACAAAGCTGAATTGATGGAACGGTATTAGTGAAGTTCGGTACATCAGCTTTTATCTTGTCTGCATTTGGGCCAAATGCCGTTTGAAATGACTCTATAGATTCAAATGAAATTGTACTAATCGCCACATATGCCGCTGCTTCACTAGGAACAACACTTGCTAACCCTGCATCTACTGTCGCCCCTTTTAGTGCGTCTCCCAGAAGCTCTCCTATCATAGGAACATGTTTGTTGCAGTAATAATCAAAATCAAAAATCACATCATCGTTATTTGGGTATATTACGTATACTTTAATCATTGCTTTTTTCCTTTTTCTTTCACTAAAGTTTTAAACTGTTGGGGGTTACATTTTGTTATTGGGCATTGCTTTTCCAATCATTGATTCACCCATTATTGCCTGCTTTTGGTGGGGGATGATCCCAGAAAGAATAGCGGTCATTCGATTACGTTTACCTGGAACCACAACTGCTTTTCTACCCAAACCATTGATAGCTATTTCTGCTACTTCCGCTGGATCTTTTGCAACCATTGGTAATTTTGACCAGTCAACACCATTATCAGCTGTCATCGGTGTAGTTGTTAACCCAGGAGAAAGAACCGTTACATCAATACCTTTGGGTTTAAGTTCGCCATGAAGAGATGCACCTAGCTGAAGAACGTAGGCTTTGGTACCTGCATAATTTGAAAAATATGGGGAAACCATATGACCAGAAAGACTTGATACCATTAAAATACCGCCTCTTTTTCTTTCGATCATTGTTGGTGTAAAGTGGTGAGTCAGTTGCAACACAGAGCTAACATTAAGCTGTATCATCTTCAACTCTTGCTCTAGAGATGATTTAGCAAACGAACCATTAACTTCAATACCAGCGGCTAGTACAAGTAGCCCAATACTTTTGTCAATTTGCTTAACTTTTTCGACGCCTTCTGACGTACTTAAGTCAGCAGAAACGGTCGTTGCTTTAATTCCGTAGCGTTCCGTAAGCAACGTAGCTTGCTCTTCAAGCTCTTTTTCTCGACGAGCGACCAAAACAACGTTCAATCCTTTTGCTGCAATCTGGCTTGCCATTTCTGCGCCAATGCCTGATGTTGCCCCTGTGATAAGTGCCCAATCACCATATTTTTCTTTAAAGCTGATACCCATAATTCGTTACCTTTCTCTGTGTTTAGTTGATGGGGTAACTATATGGAATTTGGAGGTACAGGGCTCTCCATAAAAGTTCAAAAATTGCTCACATTAGTTCAAACGAGCCAACCTGAATGGAAAGGTTAAAATGCGTTGGTGTCAGGTTAAACGAAATTGAGAAGGGGATAGGCCTGTTTGTCCTTTAAAGGCACGGTTAAACGTGGAAATCGACTCGAAACCCGTTTCAAAAACGATGTCGGAGATACGTAAGCTATTATCTTTCAGTAACACTTTAGCTTTGTTGATTTTTAATTTGGTAATGTATTTTATTGGGGGTTCTGAATACACCTCTTTAAACTTACGTTTAAAAGTAGAAACACTCATATGACACAATGCTGCCAACTCATCCACACTCAGATCCGCATACAGATTACTTTGGATAATATCTTCAAATTTGGCAAAGTTAGGTTTAAACATAGAAGCAAGAAAATCGAGTTCAGAAGGTGCGCTGGTTCTTTTCGCCATAAGAATGACAAATTCACGTAGTTTGCTCTCGATAAGCAAATCATCCGCCAACTCTGGAGAATCCAGCAATATACTGATGCTATCACGATAGTGCTCTAGCAATTTGTCCACTTCAACCTGCAAAATATTATAATCGACCCTGTATTTTGACTGGCTAATATCAAAGTTAAACAGTGACTGAAATATTTCAGGATAGAGAAGGATACCAATCGCTTCACCTGCACCTTCATCATTATGATAGCTAGTGTTTTCATAAAAGTAGTTGGTGCATTTTGCCAGTATTCCGCAGTTTTTGTTCAATGAAGCAGATTCTGTCTGTTCCCTGACGTTAAAATCGCCATTTGTGACAAACGCAAAACACGCTTCACTGTCTACAAATACGCGCGGCATACGTTTGAAACTGGGTATATCTTGTTTTTGAAAAACAATACGTCCATTATATTTTATTGTTTTCATTTAAAGGCACCATTCAATAGTATTGCGATAAGGATAAAGCAGTCTACCTGCTCGATTAAATAATTGGCTCAACTAGAATCGTGTTGCTACGGTGCTGCACTCATAATCATTAGACATCTAAAACTCGACAACAAAGCTAAAGCTCGAGAATAGTCTACGCATAATCTATTTTTCAAATGTACTCAATACAAGCATGAATGCATGTATAGATCGAGCGAGAGATTCATGTGGTCTTTGCCCTCTTGATTGAACTTTGAGTCCTTGACGAAACGTAAGGAAATAGTCGGTCAAATGCTCTGCATCTATACCATCAATAAGTCGTTCTGTTTTCTCATATTGAGTAAAAAATGCCAGTGTTGCAATACGACCTTGTTCAAACTTCTTAATAACATACTCATAGAGGGCTGGTTCGTTTGATTTTAATTCAACAATACTGTTTGTAATTAAGCAGCCGTAAGTGAGTAGATCATTCTCTGGATTTAAGAACTCACTATCAAATAAATATTGAAGATTCTCTGATATTGATTTATTTGAGTCGAGTTTCCTGAGTACCACAGACATGTGATGCTCAACATAGAAATCTACTATACATTTAAACACGGTTTCTTTGTTGCCAAACGCGTTGTAAATACTGGTTTTCGTTAATCCTGTAACGGTCGATAATTGATCCACCTTAGTCGACGCATAACCATGCTGCCAAAAATATTTGGCCATAACTCCAAGCACTTCTATCTCGTCAAACTGTCTTTTCTTTGCCATTTATCTATACAACTACATAAAATTCTTATTGACACCTATTGTACTAGTTAGTACATTAATTGCAAATGTACTAACTAGTACAATTAGGCAAAACAATTAGGCAAAACAATGAGGAACAAACGATGTATTCAGCTATAGCACTATCACTACTTGGATTTTCCACAACGGTGATTGGAAGTTTGCATTACTTTCTAAAAGTAAAAAAGAACAAGCCGCCCAAAAATCCTATCATCCTTATGCTAGCACTTGCCGCAGGTGTCCTTTTGGGGCTAGGTGCAATTATCAGTGGGATTATAAATATGCATTGGAGCTTTGTTTTCGTTGTCTTAATGTCCAGCTTTTCCATATTTCTTGGTGGTAAATTCATTTGGGTATTCAGTCAAAAAGATACTCCTCTAGGTGATATTGAGGTTGCAATTGGAGATAAGTTCCCACAATTCGAATCAACCACATATGACAACGAGATTTATTCGACTGATGACCTAAAAAATCAACGTGTTCTACTTAAGTTTTACCGAGGTGCTTGGTGTCCATACTGTAGTGCTGAATTAAAAATGTTTAACGATATGAAACCGACTCTGGATCGATATGGAGTTAAGGTCGTTGCGTTGTCGGGAGATACGGCAGAACAAGCAAAAATGCACATCGAACGAGATAGTTTAGATCTTCTTCTTTTGTCAGACCCAGAACTCAAAGTAGTTAAACAATACGGCGTTGAACACCACAAGGCTTTAGGGGCTGACTCGTCTAAAACAAAAACAGTATTAGGGCTGCCATTTCCTACTTCATTTGAATACAAATCAATGTCTATCCCAACATCGATCTTAATTGATGAACATGGTGTCATCCAATGGATAGATCAATCTGAAGACTATCGACTAAGAGCAAGCGAAGAACGATTAACTCAAGCCTTACGCAACGTTTTCACCATTAATAAATAATAAACCGAGAGAATTATTATGTTTAACTACCACAATATTGAAACAGCACCAGAAGCATCAAAGCAAATGATGGAGCAATCTAAAAAATCACTTGGTTTAATTCCAAATTTACATAAAGTGCTAGCAGATGCTCCTGCAACTTATCAAGCTTATTTGAAGACTTATGAGTTATTCACGCAAAGTACACTATTCAGTCCACTCGAAGCTCAAGTGGTTCTGATGACATCAAACTTTGAAAACAACTGTCACTATTGCGTTCCTGGTCATACGTGGATCATGAAATCAGCTAATATGCCAGAAAGCATTATTGAAGCACTACGGGAAGGAAATGAGTTACCTGATGTCAAACTACAAGCGTTGCATGTCTTTACTAAAGAGCTACTAGATAATCGTGGTCATATAGGTGATGAAAAGTTGCAGAACTTTCTAACGGTAGGATACACAGAGCGGCATGCGCTTGAAGTGTTGACAGGCCTAGCTTGCAAACTTATTTCAAATTTCACCAATGCATTATCTCATACACCAGTTGATGCCCCATTAAAGGCTTTTGACTGGACTCACCCTTCAGAGAGGTAAGATCAATCTGAAGAGAGTATCTACTGATACTCTCTTTTAATGGCCGTGTATTTTCATAAGTATATGTGTTGTGGATTAGTAAATTTGGCCACATAGTCAGAACTCTAGGCATAAAGAAAAGTAAGTCAAATTACAAACCTTTAATATAGCCTCATTCCTGCTCTAGCTTGTTATGGGGCACTTCTGAGTTATGAGGTGCGGTAATTGTCGTAGGATGATCTGGTTTCTTTATAGTTATGCCATCGACACAAGGTGAACAATAGTGATGAACCCCAATCAGTTTTCTTGCGTTCTACCCACATACAGCAATATGAGACACAAGCCTTGATTATCACTAGATAGTTACAGCCGCACCAATGAGATGCATCATGTGAAGTGAATATCACACCTATTCGAATCAATATGCCAACGTAAGATGTTTGGGTGGGGAAAGTTTAGTGTGTGAGTTTCATATGGAAATTTTTCAAAAAAATTTAACTTTCTAACCTGTTGATAATCATTGTAATCGTGATTTTTCATAATAAGTAACTAATATTATTGGCTTTTTCATATTTGATCATGCTAAAGAACTCTTGTAGTTTGTTCACAAGACAGCAGAGCAGCCAAAGCTGCCATAAGATTGAGACGTGAATCAACAAGAGAAAAAAGTAAAAAACTATATAGAGCAATACATTGCAAGTCGCGTAAACCGCGTTGCCCCATCGACTCTTCGATCAGAGAAGAGTAAAGCCTTAAAGCTATCAAAGCGCATTGGTCATAGAAAGATTGCGAGTGTTACACACAGCGACATCCTTGCCGTTATTGATGGTTTGCATAAGCATTATAAAAACAAAAGCATCAATGAGTTCCTGATCATCCTAAGAGCGGTTTTTCGTTTTGCGGAGCTGGACGGTGCGCTCGAACGAAACCCTATGACGGGTATTCAAAATCTGAAAGTTACAACATCCGAACCTGCACCGTTTACAAAAGCAGAGCTGAAAAAGCTCCATGATACTGATGTATCGTGTCAAAGTGGGAAAAATGCGTGCTTATTTAATGCTCTCACAGGTTTGAGGATCAGTGAATTACTTGCGCTCAGCTGGGATGATATCATTTGGCAACGTAAGGAAATGTACGTTCGTAGAGCCAAAGTTCTTCAAGAATACAAAGTGCCCAAGACTGAGGGGTCAATGCGAACCGTTGAGCTTAACCAACTTGCTATTGACCTCTTGAAACAGCAGTTGCAACTTACTGGCAAGAAGAAGCTAAGGAAAATATCGGTTAGGCAAGAAGATAACAAAACGCTCAAAAAAGAGTCTGTGCAGTTCGTTTTTTATAACAGTAAGACCAGTAAGCCATTTTTACATGCAGCACAGTTTGCCAAAGATTTCTTCGATGCTTTTCTGCTGCAAGCAGAGGTTAATCACCGTGGAGTTGGTCAATTACGGCATACCTTTGCTTCACAAAATTTAACTGCGGGTATATCGAAAGAGTGGATTGCTGCTCAGATGGGGCATTCAGGTACTCATATGGTTGATAAGCATTATGGGCGTTGGATTGCCTCTGATGCTCCAGATTGTGCTCGTTTGGCAGCCGATAACTTAGCCGAAGCCTTTGGACAAGCACCTGTAACGGCTCCATCTTCTTCTGCGATATCGGTTGAAACAGCGGATCTGGTTGCTAAATTAGAGTCTAATCCTGAGTTGCTAGCGGTTCTTAAGGCTACACTTGGTGGTGCGAAATGATTCTAAGCACTGCCACCAATGGCATTATCGATGCCACCAATGGCATTATCGATGCCACCGTTGCCATTTTCGCTGTCAACAATGGCTGTTGTACTGCCATTAATGGCACTAACAGTGCCAAAGTCGTTCACTTCAAAAGTGATACGACAAGGCAACCCGCTGCGCTCCCGTCACACTTTTACTTCGCAAAAGATGCACGTGAGCTGCGGGCAAGAGAAGTGCCTCTTGACTCTCTACCATGCGCACCTCTTAGGAGGATTGCATGAAAGAGATTCGATTGTTTCACCGTCGGTTCAACTTTAGTTCGAAGCCCGCTGAACGTGTAAAGTGCGAACATTCTTTAGCTCATTCATTACGCATATCACCACCCACTGCGGCAAAGAAATCGAAGCAATTAGAGTGGAATCATGAGCTGCTTGAAAAAAACGTGATCTGGACGAATGGTCAACAATCGTCTCTTAAAGAATGGTCTGAAGAGCAACGGCTAGAGTTGTTGTATGAGATTGCGCCGTCGCCTAAAAAGGCAAATCAAGCGAAGCTGCAAACACAACTTCGTCAGTATCGCAAAAAGGTAAAGACAGCAGTTGATAGTGAGCTTAAAAAAGGAAATCAGGCTGCCGCTCAATTTTTACAGGCTGTACTGGATATGGATAAGTACGTTCCTTACTCACGTATCGATGCGTTTGCAAAGCTAACAATGCAACGCAAAAAGCAGCGAATTAAGATGTTAGAAACATATCTGAATGCTCACAATCAGTTATGCCAGAAGCCGCCAGCCAACAATCTGTATGTTCAAGAAGGTCTTTTTAAAATCCCCCACCAATGGGGGGTTGGAACGGATGTAATTAGCTTAGAAGAGTACGTTTCGTTTACTAGTCAGTTCTTAATGGAATATTTTCCCGATTACGAGGTTAAAGCGGTTATCGGGCATGACGACGAACGAAGTGTGGATGTCAAAACGGGAGCACATGCGCACTACTATTTATCTGGTCGAAACAACCAGACAGGTAAATATGACTTGAGAAAGACTCAGATTAAGGTCGTCAATGAGTATATTAAGCGAACGGCACCTGACACCAAATTATTACCTGATGATGGGAAACTGACGAGGAAGTTGAGTCAAAAATTTGGTCGTTACTTTCAAAAAATGTTATTTGACTATGCTAATCAGCACCTATTTGTTGATAAAGGCTTGGTAGCAAAGCTTGCTCCAGAGTCAGAGCGAAGATCTGAAAAAAGAAGAGATATGAATCGAGAGGCTTCATTACCTAAATTGGAGCGCAGCCATAATTATCACACACACCAATTAGATCTAACTCAGGGAAAAATAAAGTTGGCAGAAAAGAAACGTGTTTATTTGTTAGATGAGAATGAAAAAACCGAGCAACAACTATCACAGTTGATAGATGATACTGCACTGGTAGAAGTACAGCTAAACCAATTACAGGTTGAGCGAGATACGATGCAACTTGAGTTGTCAGATCTCAAAGCTGAATCATCAAGGCTGACTATTCTCACTCAATCGCTAACACAAACCGTAGTGCCAAAACTGGTTGATATCTTTAAGAAAGTGGTACTTGCGATCAATGCTAAAGACAGAGGCGTATTAAAAAAACAAAGCGAGTACCTGAGTTCTGTCTTGAACTCAGTGCTAGACCTACCACCAGGTCTATCAGATAAAATCGTAAATGAGGTGGCTTTGCTGAAAGCGCCTGAAGCAGTGGCACCGAACAATGACCATACCGTTACAGATCATCCTAATAAGTAAGTTAGTCACGCAGCTTACTTTACTAACTAACCATCATAATAATTAAAACAAAGGTATAAACCATATGGCTAGACCAAAATCTTATGCGGATGAAGATGTTATACGCATTGCAACTCAATTGTCCGATGAAGGTCGACAACCTTCGGGGTGGCTCATTAAAGAAGCTCTTGGACGTGGAAAAATTGCTTCTATACAGACTGACCTTGAGCGCCTCATCGGAGAAGGCAGGCTTCCCGAAATAAAACAATCGACAGTAGATACTAATCCTGACCAGAGAGCAGTGGCATCGACTTTTGAGTTGCCTGTTGAGCTTCAAGATATGCTGTCACTCAATGAACAAGAGCTTGGGAAAATACTTCGTGATATGACTATCAGAATTAATGACAAAGCACACATTCATTATGAATCCTTGATGGAAGTGCGAATCAGAGAGCTAGATGCTAAATCTGATATATTGGTAAAAGCTCAAGCGATGGCTGAGCAAGATACTCTTGATATTGAAGTGCGACTACAGAAACAAGTTGAGCGTAATGAGCTACTAGAAGATCAAATCGATAACTTAGAGGTCAGATTAACAAGTTCAAAAAGCGAAAGATCAGATTTGATACAAACCATTAGTCAACTAACTGACTCTTTCAATAAGACAACGGAAAAGGCCGCTCAACAGCAGATTTCGTTGGATGAATTAAGACGAACAGTATCGGATATAGATAAGGCTCACACGGCCACTCAGGTAAAACTGGAATATTCCATGAATGAAGCCAATCAACTTCAATCTCAGTTATCAGGCTTATCTGAGCTGCATGAAACGACCAGAGCGCAGTTAACAGAAACTTCAACCCTTTTTAAATCAACTCAGAAGTTACTGAATGAATCAGACAATCAAATAAGTATTCTACGAGAAGAAAACCGCGAACTGGCTACGAGTCATCGCCTATTGGAGAAGGGCCTAGAAGAAGCTGAAAACGAAATTGCCTTGCTGCATGAACAAAAACAACGCCTAGAAAACGATCTCGTAGAACATGGAAAATCAACAATTTGAAATCCTTGAACTTTATTTCAGTAGGTGAAGGAGACCAATGAAATTAAGAATTCTTAAATCGCCTAAGAATCGCTAAGAAACGAGAGGGGAACTGGGAACGCTTTTCAAAGAGTTGGTGCCACCCAAAAGAAAATTCTATGATGGTTAATCCCTCGAATGTATGGTGTGATATATTTTAATATTAATCAGTCACTTAAAATCTAAAAGTCCACTTTAATGGACTTTTAGCCATGCTTTCAATCGAGATGACCTATAAGTGCATTATGGTGTACTTATAGATAGAGCATAAAATCACTTTCGGTAGAACCAATGAACATTTTATATTTTGACCCGCGCTCTCTTCTTTACTCTTCGAACTATTTAAATCAAAACGATGACGTTCGTCGTATTTATGAGTTACAGCCATTTTTAAGCAATACTGATTTGCTAATGAAAAATGTGACACCCGATAGAAAAGGTGCACAGCGTTTGGCTGATGCAGCAAACAGTGTAGGCTTTCTTTTGTACCCGACTGGAGAACGATTCACGCGTGAATTGTTAATTAAGCATACTGTATTTACTGAAAATCAATTAGCAGCGTTTGTTGATTTGACCTATAAAGTTAGGCTTGATGATAGAGATCCCGTGCGTCTAATGTTAGCTCACGCCAATGCTTTAAATGCGACTTGGTTTATCTGCGGAGACGTTGCGACAGACGATAGACTTAAAGCATTTACAGGGAAAGCGCTTTTAAGTGCAATAAATGAAGGTGTAAGCGACAGTTTGATATCTCAAATTAACAAACTGTCTCACATCTAACAGAGAGAAAATGGAATAATAGTCATAACATTACACATCAATATCAACGGTCGTGGTCTTGACTGAGCGCTGTCTTCCAGTTAGTACATCTTGTATGAAAGCTTCAACCGCTGCTTCATTATTTTGTGACACCGCATCCACCAAACTTCCATGGAATCGTACACTTAAACGATCTAATTCTAATCCAATTTTAATAAGGTCTTCTGGTGTTTTACAACGCTGAATAGATAAATCACTCACTAAAAAATGATGTAATACTAAACCGTCACTTTTTTTATCGGTTATAAAGTCAAGCGCATCAATAGCATCAAACTTTGATGCTATACGCTTAATTGACGACATCATTAACTCATTTAGTGTGCCATCAATAACCTGACAGGTCGGGAGCCATATCCCTCCCGCCTCATCTTTAATAAAAAGTAATTCGCATTTCTTACAATGATGTATGACATGCTTTTCTAACAGCCCAACTGAAGAGCTAAACTCTGATAAAGTTAAGAAATGGTTTTCATTAACAATGCTTTCTCGCTGTTTTTGGCGTTCTCGATTGAACCATCCGTTAAAATATTCGTCCATAACAATACTCAGTTGGGTTGGCTATCATAAATCGGAATACAACATGAGGTATAAACACGAGAAGTGCAAGTGATTTATGAGCAAGAGAAATAGAATTATTATAACTTAAATAATTGTTTTAAAAGAGAAAGGTAACATTATAGCTTGACGTATTTAAGTGCGTCGTATAGCCTAATCAAGGCTCTGGGAGAGCCTACTTTTGTCGCTAAAGTGAAACAATACGTGTCCCTTTAAAAATCTGTTTAGTATTTTCATTGTTCTGTAACTTTTGATTTTGTGAGCGACACACATTCAAAATGTTGTGGGACATAATGGAAAATAAACAATGACTACATCATACATACAACCCATTTCTCCTTTTGCATCGACAGTTGTAACCAGTAAAGATTTAAACAAAGCGGTTGATAGCTTTCTACAACGACGTTCGCTAACTAGTTTAAGTACTTCAGTAGTTTTTCGAGAACAATTACATACGATAGTTCATCGAAAATTCGGAAAATTCAGTGAAAATCAGCTTCGCATGTTTTACTCAGTCCTATCGAACACTGAACCACACTTCTGTCCTTTAATTTTGCAAACTGACTTTGTAAGTCAAATCAAAGAGTTAATATCGACACATCGTCATATTTACCAAATTCATGCATTTGACCTTAACCTTTCGATACTTTTCTTTTTCCGAGATGAGAAAATGTATATTCTCGATGTGGTTGATTTATCCACTCTAGGACTAGAAAAACTAGGAAAAGTCTACAATATTAAAGCATTAGATGACCCAAAGTTAAGACGAGATTTGGAGTGTGCGAGATATATTCAGTCTGACAAGATAAGTAAACGGCTTGAGAAGCTAATCAAGTTGATTTGGAAGAGTGGGACTCAAATGGTTTGCTTTGCTTTATCAAAGTCAAGCTGCAAAAACTTAGAGTGCGTATTGGCTAATATTCCAGGGTATGAAGATCATGATTTTGTGGGAGCATGGTTTTCTAAGGTTCACTATAGCGATTAACTAATTGACATTCTTACAATAAACGATATAGTCAATTGCATTATACAATTGTTTTAAGTGACTATAACACCTTGCTTTAAGGTATTGTTATAAAACGGTTTTATTTAATTTCTTGTGTTGGATATGGGGTTCAAATCCCTATCCCTCCACCACCATTGAAAAGCCCGCTGAGAAATTAGCGGGCTTTTTTTCGTATTGAGTTTGGCAAAAGAACCTTTGAATACTTCAAAACGGAAGATTATACCAATCCGGAAAATTAATACCAATCCGGAAAATTAACTGATCAGGTCAATCCAATCTCTTGTACACATTTTTGTGACGCGATCTTTGCACTCAAGAAATCCATTCCAAGCGCTACAGACCTTCGAAACAATATCGTTATAATCAATGAAGTTTTGGTTTGCTAGATAGTGTTGCCTTAACCAACTCCACACTTGCTCTATAGGGTTAAGCTCTGGTGAGTATGGCGGCAATTTGATAATACTGACATTATCAAATGGGTTAGCAATATCATCGGTATGCCATCCTGCGCCATCCATTATTACCACTGAATGACGGTCTTTTTCTGTGACTTTAGATATCTACTCTAGATGGTTTATCATGATGTCTTTGTTAACCCAAGGGACGACCATTGCCTCACCAATCCCTCTCGATGGGCACACTGAGCCAAACAAATAAGCGTATTCAAATTGCTGCTGTTTTACTACGCGAGGTCTCGTTCCACGAGTAGCCCAAAGACGTGTTGTTGTGTTCTGCTGACCAAACCTAGCTTCGTCTTGAAACCAGACATCAACACTCTCTAGCCCAATATGGCCGGGGATCTTAAGGATCGTTTCGATTTGGAATTTTTTTAAAATCGTCTTGTATTTGCTGTGATTGTTTAGGGTGTTTGGAACGAGAAGTTATCCAAGAAAAACCCATGTGGTCGAAGAGATAATAGATGGAATTAGGGTGGTAGTGCTTGTCAAACTGTTTAACGATGTAGTCATGTATATCGCTTCCAACAAGGCGGCCACCAGAAGGTGATTCAGCTTCTT
>NZ_JBFSUX010000086.1:0-15049 GCF_041467595.1 Vibrio sp. 10N.247.311.13
TAGTTCAAAAAAAATCCCCAAGCGTGGCTTAGGGATTTGTGTATAAGAGACAGCCCATTGGGTGCCTTTTTTGATCGCGTTTGGCCTCGCTATTCAAGAGACACCAAGCTGATGATTACTCTGCTTGGTGGATACTCTCTTGAATCGTCAAACGTACTTCTGGGTAAAGCATTGAGTAGAGAAGCTTAGCGAATTGCTGAGTCTTTTCTAAATCACAGTTACCATCGTTATCCAGATATTGCTGCTGTTTCAGAGTTGCAAACATCGATGCAAACACGCCTTTATCGAAGAACTCTGGTGCATTGATGCCTTGTAGACGACCAAGTCGCTGTGCAATGTCTTGGCTCTTCTGTTCAAGATCGGATTTATCCAGGTCAGGATTCTCTGCCAACAGGTTTAGAGCAATCGAGTAGCGCTGTAGCGTCTCTGAAATCGTACGACCTAATAGCATCAGTGCTTGGCTGTTTGATTGGTTGATGGTGACTTCGTCATCAGAAATCACAAGCATACCTTGGTTAACCAGCTCTTCAATGATGTTAGAAACCACGCCTTCAAGCTTATCTTCTTCGTAGCTTAGGAATAGCTCTTTCTTCAAGAACGGGTAGATAGCAGCAACGTTCTCTTGAATCGCGTCAATCGATAAACCGCGCTGACGAATGGTCATCTGTGCAATTAACGATGGCAGAGCAAACAAGTGAATGATGTTGTTTCGGTAGTAGGTCATCAGAATTGACTGGTGACGGTCTAGTGAAATGATGTCGCCCATTGAGTCTGATTCAATCAAGAACTTGTTAAGTGATTCAGCATGTTTTACCAATTCTTCAGCGCTGTCTTTTGGCACTGTGAACGTTGCCGAATATGGAACGTTCTTAAGCAGAGACAGGTAGCAATTGATCTGAGAAACCAAAGAGTCACGAGACAATGCGCGCTGTCTTGAAGCCAATAGTGCCGTTGCACAAAGGGTCAGGGCATTGGTTGCTGCCGCATCGTTAATGTGCGTCATCATTTTGGTCGCTAAGTCATTAACCACTGGGTTCATCCATTGTGGCTTGCTGGTGCCCATTGGATCGATGTCTTTGGTCCACTCTGGTGAGTGCTCATTCAGGTATTGGTTCAGTTGAATCGGCTCACCGAAGTTCACGTAGCCTTTACCAAAGTTACGCAGCTTACGAATGGTACGAATCACCAAGCTCGCGTTTTCTTTCTCTTTACGCTTACCTCGAAGCTCTTTCGCGTAAGTCGCTACTTCCATAACGTGCTCGTAGCCAATGTACACAGGAACCAAAGTCACCGGACGGTTCATACCGCGCAGCATTGCTTGGATTGTCATCGCTAGCATGCCCGTTTTCGCTTGCAATAGACGACCTGTACGAGAACGACCACCTTCACTGAAGTACTCTACGGAGTAACCTTTAGCGAACAATTCCGCTAGGTATTCACGGAAAATCGTCGAGTACAGCTTGTTGCCTTTGAAGCTACGACGAATAAAGAACGCACCACCATGACGGAAAATAGGACCGGCAGGGAAGAAGTTCAGGTTGATACCCGCAGCGATGTGCGGAGGCACCATGCCTTCGTGGTAAAGCACATAAGAAAGCAGCAAGTAGTCCATGTGGCTACGGTGACAAGGCACGTAAACAATCTCGTGACCATCTTGAGCCAACTTACGAACCGTTGAAGCGTTGCTGATATGCAGGCCTTGGTACAGCTTATTCCATAGCCAACCGAGAATCTTCTCACCACGCTTGATCAGCGAATAAGAGAAGTTCGCAGCAATCTCGTCCATGATGTCTTGAGCTTCTTTGCTCGCTTTCTCGATCGAGATGTTCTTTGCTTGTGCTTCGTCTTCAATCGCTTTCTTGATCGCTTCTGATTTTAATAGGCGATCAAACAGAGCTTGGCGGCTTGGCAGGTTAGGACCTGATGCAGCAAGCTTTTGGCGAGAGAAGTGAATACGTGCCACGCGCGCCAATTTGTGCGCGATGGTGCTGTCGGTGCCGTGCGAGTTAGCCATGTAGCGTAGAGAAACCACTGGGCTGAAACGAACCAGACAGTCACGACCGGCTAGCAATACAGCTTTTGATTTCTCTAAGCCGTTCATTGCCTGTAGGTAAGGCTTCTGGTTATTCTCTTTACCAGGCTTACGTCCCCACAGCACTGTAGCTGGGATAACTTGAACATCGAGTTCAGAGTCGTCAGCGTGCAGTGAAAGCAATTCAGAGAACACTTCAATTGAAGAGCTTGGTACATAATCATCGTCTTGCAGCAGAGTTTTGCGAGAAGAGATGAAAACGTAGCGTTGCAGTGATTTGCCGTTGATTTCAAGCTTGCTCAACGGATCAGGTAGGCCTAATTCAAGTGCATGTTTTTGCAATGTAAGAATGTCTACGCTTGAGCGAAACGGTAAGGCGTATACAATCGGTTTGCTCAAATCAATGTTCAAATCCTCAACAGGGTTTGAAGGAATTGATGTGCCCTTTACCAATAGGGATAAAGGTAGCTTCATTAATGAACGTGAAAAAGATTGTCCAGAAGACATATAGGTTCACTGCCTCAATAGTTATTTCAATGTGCTGAAGCGTATCTCTATTTCTATGATAAAAAGGATAAATCCTATGAGTGAAATAGGGATAAGCCTAGGCGTAAATTTAATCGATGCAAGAATACCAGAAACTGGTCTAACCTTTTAATGGAAATAGTCATATTGCCGTTAAGTTTGTGGAAAATCATTCATCGACTGATTGAGTATAGGGTTAAAAATGACCAAAAAATCAAACACCGGATTCAAACGCATCATCAAAGCAGCAGGCTTTTCATGGCAAGGCATTACGAGTTCGTTTAAAAACGAGGCTGCATTTCGACAAGAAGTGTTCATGGCGGCGGTGCTTATTCCGTTGGCATTTTACTTAGATGTAAGCCAAGTTGAGCGAATCTTGATGATCTCATCGGTGGTGCTAGTGATGGTTGTTGAGCTAATCAATACCGCGATTGAAGCGGTAGTCGACCGAATCGGAAGTGAACATCATGAGCTTTCTGGGATGGCAAAAGATGTCGGTTCGGCGGCGGTTTTCATCTGTTTAGCACTAGCAGGTTATGTGTGGCTTGATATCTTGTTTTTGTAATTCGTTAAAAATGAACTAAAAACAACCAATTGCTTTGCTTTTGTTCAGTTACTGGATATACTCACAGTCAACTGTATAAAAAGACAGGTGAATCATGAAGCCGTTAACGCCCCGCCAGCAACAAGTCTTTGACCTTATTAAAGGTAAGATCGAAGATTCCGGTATGCCACCGACACGTGCAGAAATCGCGCGTGAACTAGGCTTCCGTTCTGCTAATGCTGCAGAAGAACATTTGAAAGCTCTTGCTCGTAAAGAAGCGATTGAGATTATCCCGGGTGCGTCTCGCGGTATTCGTATTTTGCTTGAAGATGCAGCAAACGAAGAGCAAGGTTTACCATTAATAGGTCAGGTTGCCGCAGGTGAGCCTATTCTGGCTCAAGAGCATGTAGAAATGCATTACCAAGTTGACCCAGGCATGTTTAAACCACAAGCTGACTTCTTACTTCGTGTGAATGGCGAAAGTATGAAAGACATCGGTATTATGGATGGTGATTTATTGGCTGTTCATAAAACTCAAGATGTTCGTGATGGTCAGGTTGTCGTGGCTCGTGTCGATGATGATGTAACGGTAAAGCGCCTAGAACGTAAAGGTTCAACGGTTCTGTTACATGCTGAAAATGAAGAATTTTCTCCAATCCATGTCGATCTTGAATCTCAACACTTGTCTATTGAAGGCCTTGCGGTTGGTATCATTCGTAACACCGACTGGATGTAGCCATTACAAATAGATTATTGATATTCATTCTCAATAACTTGTTATTGTAATTGATATTCATTATCATCTTCTTTGTCGAGATACAAGGAAGATGATGATGCCAAACCCAACCAAACCTCAAATGAAGCTGCTTGCTCGTAAGCCGCGCTCCTCTGTTCAAAAGGCTTCTTCTGAACAAGGGTCTGCACACCAAGAATTCCAAGTTCCGACCAATCTCGTTCAACATCTTTGGTTTCGTAGTCGTGAAAGCCTAGCCGATGACGGTCTCGTTTATGATCCTATCGCAGCTCAAGCCTGCAAGCGTTGCCAGCTCGCACCAGAATGTCTTACTGGTGAGCTCGATCAGCAACAACTTCTCTACGCAACACTGACTCAACTTTGTGACTCTCAAGTTCAACAATTTCTATCTCACAACCCAGATGCTTGGATCATCAATGTTGGGGCTGGGCTCGACACCCGTTTCTACCGTTTAGATAATGGCCGCTGTCATTGGGTTGAGTTAGATGTCACGGAAAACCTTGTGTGGCGCCAACGTCTGTTCCACAAAAATGAACGCTATCGTTTGGAGTGTGGTTCTGTCGATGACCTGACTTGGTTGGATGAACTCAATATTCCAGAACAAGCCTCGGTGATGGTGGTGTGTGAACATGCTCTGCTGGATTGCAATGAACAGCAGACGGCGAACTTCATTCAGTCTTTGAGTCGCTACTTTACTCATGCACATGCGTGTTTAGTCTTAGCTGGAGATAAAAGCTCAAGTACGTTGGGGCAAAAACTTGGTTCAGGAAAGTATGCGCATGGCCTATCTTCTCCAATAGACAGTGTTCTCAATTGGTTGCCATGGGCACAATGGGTAAAAGCGTTTTCTCCACTAGACCAAAAATGCAACCGTTGGAAATTGTGGCAGCGACTTCTTTGTAAGATCTCTCAGGTCAAAAAGCGTTTAACGCCGCAGTTAGTGCTCGTTAAGTGGTAATCCTAGGTGTTTTGTATTTCGAGTAACTGAGTACATAGCCGGTATAAGTAAAATTCCACAACATAGTGAAAGCCCACCCACTAGGTTAAACTATCGCCTCTAATCTAAGAGGTGATCGTGAAGTTATTTAATCCCCAAACTATTTTTCAAACGCTATCCAATCAGGCGATGCATAAAAAAGTGCTGTTGCTCGCGATCCCGATGGTTCTCTCTAATATTACTGTTCCACTGTTGGGCTTAGTCGATGCGGCGGTTATCGGTCACCTAGAGCACTCTTGGTATTTAGGTGGTGTGGCGCTGGGCGGCACAATGATCAGCGTGACCTTTTGGTTGCTTGGTTTCCTGCGTATGTCGACAACAGGGCTAGCTGCACAATCTTATGGTGCGAATGATGGCAAGCAACTAGGCTTAGTTTTTGTGCAAGGCGTGACCATGGCCTTAGGGTTTGCTGGTGTCTTTTTACTTTTACACAGTTTAGTCGCCGATTTAGTTTTCTCATTGAGTAGCGCCAGTGATCAAGTTAAGCACTATGGTCAGCAATATTTCTCAATCCGCGCTTGGAGTGCACCTGCCGCGCTGACTAACTTTGTGATTCTAGGTTGGCTGCTCGGGACTCAAAACGCCAAAGCGCCAATGTGGATGGTGATCATCACCAATATCACCAATATCGTTTTGGATATCGTTTTTGTTATCGGCTTAGGGTGGCAAGTGGAAGGTGCTGCATTGGCATCTGTAATGGCTGATTATGCCGGTCTAACATTTGGCCTAATTTGTGTTTACCGAATCTGGGCGAAGAAGCAGTTACCATCGCCATGGGATCTGCTTAAGAAAACCAGCCAAGGTTTGAGTCGTTTCGTGAAATTGAATCGCGATATCTTTCTTCGTTCATTATGCCTACAAGCGACTTTCACTTTCATGACCTTCCAAGGTGCAAGCTTTGGCGATGATGTTGTTGCGGCCAATGCCGTGTTGATGAGTTTCTTGATGATCATCTCTTATGGGATGGATGGCTTTGCCTACGCAATGGAAGCGATGGTCGGTAAGGCGATAGGCGCGAAAGACAAAGATGAGCTGAACCAGTCATTGATTGGAACTTTCTTCTGGAGCTTCAATATTTGTTTGGTACTGACCATAGTGTTCGCACTCGTTGGCTCGAGCTTAATCAATATGATCACCACAATCCCAGACGTGAAGAGTCAAGCCGAGGTGTATTTACCGTGGTTAATCGCAATGCCATTGGTGTCTATGTGGTGCTTCTTGTTGGATGGTATTTTTGTTGGAGCAACTAAGGGCAAGGATATGCGCAATAGTATGTTTGTTGCGACCTGCAGTTTCTTCGCGATTTTCTATTTAGCATCAGGTTTAGAGAACCATGCACTGTGGTTAGCGATGCTGAGCTTTATGGCAATGCGCGGAATTGGTCTTGGTGTGTTGTTTGTTTCTCAGTGGAAGAAAGGGGAGTTTCTCGCTTAGCTCGAGGGCTCTGTTTGTGGAGAGTAAATGAGGCTGTACAGGTAAAGGGGTATTTAGAACATCATGATCTAATTACTATCAATACCTTAACATTCAATATCTTAAATAAAAACAGCAAGCGCATGGCTTGCTGTTTTATGCATTTGGCCTATGGGTGGTCAAATACTCCTATTGGTTCTATATCTAGAATAAACGGTTAAGCCCGTTGAGTGCTGCAACACGATAAGCTTCCGCCATCGTTGGATAGTTAAAGGTCGTATTCACAAAGTACTCGATGGTATTTGCTTCACCTTTCTGCTCCATGATCGCTTGTCCGATATGGATGATTTCAGCGGCACGCTCACCAAACACGTGGATACCTAAAATCTCTTTGGTTTCGCGATGGAACAGGATCTTCAAGCTACCAATATCTTTACCCGCAATTTGAGCACGAGCTAGGTGTTTGAATGAAGAACGTCCTACTTCATACGGTACTTTAGCTGCGGTAAGTTCTTGCTCGGTTTTACCAACAGAACTGATCTCCGGGATGGTGTAGATGCCGGTTGGAATGTCTTCGATAAGGTGGCGTTCAGCTTCACCTTTCACAATTGCTTGAGCCACAAATCGACCTTGGTCATAAGCCGCGCTTGCTAGGCTAGGGTAGCCAATCACATCACCGACAGCGTAAACATGGTCAACATTGGTTTGGTAATTGGTATTTACTGAGACTTGCCCACGCGAGTCCGCTTCTAAGCCAACAGCACCAAGGTTCAGTTTATCGGTATTACCCGTTCGGCCATTGGCATACAGTAGGCAATCAGCGCGCATCTTTTTACCTGACTCTAGGTGAATGATCACGCCATCATCAGTGCCTTCAATTTTCTCAAAGGTTTCATCGTTGCGAATCACGACACCGCTGTTCCAGAAGTGATAAGAAAGTGCATCTGAGGTTTCATTGTCTAGGAATGACAACAGACGGTCACGAGTATTGATAAGATCGGTTTTTACACCCAAACCGCGGAAAATCGACGCGTATTCACAACCAATAACGCCAGCACCATAGATGATGATGTGTTGCGGGTCGTGTTTAAGAGAAAGAATCGAGTCACTGTCGTAGATACGTTCATGCAGGAAGTCGACGTTATCTGGTTGGTAAGGGCGAGAGCCTGTCGCGATAACAAATTTGTCTGCACTGTAATGTTCTTCAGTGCCATCGCTTTGCATTACCGAGACAGTGTTGGTATCGATAAAACGTGCAGTACCAAAGACCAACGTGCACTGGTTGCGGTCGTAGAAGCCTTGGCGTAATCGAGTCTGCTTGTCGATAACCGATTTGGCATGCCCCAAAATGTTAGAAAACGTTGAGTGTATGCTTTTGTTGTTCTGACAAAACAGCGGATTACTGTTGAATTCGATAATACGACTTACGGCATGACGCAGTGCTTTTGAAGGAATTGTTCCCCAGTGAGTACAACCACCACCAACGCTGCTCTCTTTCTCAATGATTGCAACGTTCAACCCGGCTTTGGTTAATCCCATCGCTGCCCCTTCTCCTCCGGGGCCACTACCAATTACGATTACATCAAAGTGGTTGGAGTGCGGCATAGATATCTTCCTTGTTATATTTGATTAACATTGCTTTAGCGAGATTTTAACCGATTCTGTTCTCGGGTACATGAAAAGGGCATCAGAGAGTCGGTGGGATCACGCAGTGTTATCGAAAAAATAATATTTGGTATGTCGTATGTCTCCAAATGACAGCGTGGATATTGAAATTTTTTCTTCGAACGTATTTACTTCGGTACGTGAACAAAGAGGTATGTTTAGTGTCTTATATAACCAGAGTGCCTTATATAAATAAGTGATTCGCGTTATATTGAATAGAGTATTAGACATGCCTGTTTAGGCTGTAAAAGAAGAAATTGATAAAGTATGAAACCAATGGGCATTCGCGCACAGCAAAAAGAAAAAACTCGTCGCAGCTTAATCGATGCAGCATTTAGCCAACTCAGCGCCGATCGTAGTTTTTCCAATCTAAGCTTGAGAGAAGTCGCTCGTGAGGCTGGAATAGCACCGACTTCCTTTTATCGTCACTTCAAAGACATGGATGAGCTTGGCTTAACCATGGTTGATGAAGGTGGCTTACTGCTGCGCCAGTTAATGCGTCAAGCTAGGCAACGCATAGTAAAAGAAGGCAGTGTGATTCGTACATCGGTTGAAACCTTTATGGAATTCATTGAAAGCAGCCCTAACGTATTCAGACTGTTATTGCGAGAGCGCTCAGGAACTTCATTTGAGTTTCGTGCAGCGGTAGCTCGTGAGATACAGCACTTCTCTGCTGAGTTAACCGAATATTTGATAACGACTGGCATGACACGAGACGAAGCTTTTACTCAAGCTGAAGCCTCCGTTATCTTGGTCTTCAACTCAGGGGCAGAAGCATTAGATTTAGATCGACGTCAGCGAGATGAACTGGCTGAACGCTTGATCATGCAATTGCGAATGATGGCCAAAGGGGCTTTTTGGTATCGTAAAGAACGTGAACGTAACCGATTAAAAGGCGGGATTGAATAATGTCGAATGAAAATAATACTGTAAACCGTGGTTCAGAAAGAAAGACACTCGTACTTGCTGTTATTGCCGGTGTGTGTGGTGATGCTCTGTTATCTTGGGTAACAATGAGCGAAGTGGGCTTCTCTATTTTCCCACTGATTGCTTTAGTCTTGGCTGTACAAGCACTTTACCAAGAGTACCTAACTAACCCAGTATCTGAAGATATTCCACTAGTAGGTTTGGCTTGTTTCTTTGTAGGTGCATTTGGCCACTCGGCTTTTGTGAAGGCACAACACCCTGATGCTGGCTCAAACTTCTTTGCGATTATTGTCGCGATGCTGCTTCTTGCATGGGTAGGTAAGAAACTCGGCTTTATCGGCAAAACTGCTTAAGCTGATTTAGAAATTAAAAAAACGAGCCAATGGGCTCGTTTTTTTGTATCTGCTGTTTGGCTTAGACCTGAAAGCGATACTTACGCTTTACGCTCTAGGAATACGCCAGCTTCCATGTGGTGCGTGTAAGGGAACTGGTCAAACAGAGCAAAACGAGTGATGTCGTGCGTTTCGCTTAGGATGTCTAGGTTCTCTTTCAATGTTTCAGGGTTACAAGAGATGTACATGATACGCTCGTAGCCTTGAACCATCTTACAAGTATCAACATCCATACCTGAACGCGGTGGATCAACAAAGATAGTGTTGCAGTTGTAGCTCTTAAGATCGATGTTCGCTTGCTGTAGACGACGGAACTCACGCTTGCCTTCCATTGCTACAGTAAAATCTTCTGCAGACATACGGATGATCTGAACATTTTCAATGTTGTTCGCAGCGATGTTGTATTGCGCAGATTCTACTGACGGTTTCGCCAGTTCAGTTGCCAGTACACGCTCGAAGTTTTGTGCTAGCGCTAATGAGAAGTTACCGTTACCACAGTAAAGCTCAAGTAAGTCGCCTTTGCTGTCTTGAGTACAATCGACAGCCCATTCCAACATTTTCTCTGCCACTTTGCCGTTGGGTTGAGTAAAGCTGTTCTCTACTTGTTGGTAGATGTAGCTATCACCATTCACATCTAGCTTTTCAATTACGTAGTCGCGGTCCAGTACGATTTTCATCTTACGCGCACGGCCAATCAGGTTTAGGTTAAAACCTTCATCGTTTAATTGCTGCTTAAGTGCTTTAGCATCTTGAATCCACTGTTCACCTAATTGACGGTGGTAAAGCAATGACACCAAAATTTCGCCGCTTAACGTAGAAAGGAAGTCTACTTGGAATAGCTTGTGGCGCAGAGAGTGGTTGTCCTTCATTGCATCTGTTAATAGAGGCATTAGGTCATTGATAAGACGGCTAGCTGCAGGGAACTGGTCTACGCGGTATTTTTCTTTAGTCTCTTGATTGAACATGACGTAATACATATCGTCACCTTCATGCCACACGCGGAACTCAGCACGCATGCGGTAGTGTTGTTCTGGAGATTCATACACTTCCAGTTCAGGCACATCATATTCTGAGAACATTTCTGTAAGACGCTCTGTCTTTTCTGCCAGTTGTTCTTGGTAGCGTTGCGGGTTTACATCTAAATTCGCCATTGTTATGCCTTTTGCTGTCGTGCTTTTAAATCAAGAGCGCAGATTTTATTCAATCACAGGCGCTTGTCCAGTGTTGAGAGCCATTCAATGTAAATCGACCATGAAAACTATAGCTTATAACTATCTTAGACTAGACAAATGATTCATAGGTCAATACTATCTTCGGCAAGCTGGTGTCATTTAGATGTATAGATGGCTGAAGAGGGAATCTGGTGTAAATCCAGAACTGACGCGCAGCGGTAAAAGAGAACGAGTATTCATAAGACACTGCAAATAGCTTTTTGTGGGAAGTCGAATATCAGGTAACCATAAGGTTGTGCTCTTGAGTCCGAATACCTGCCAGCGGCCAAGTCATAAGATGTGGTTTGGTAGGACTTTACGCGATTTAGGATCACAACATGAACAAATCCCTTTTAGCGGTTGCTGTAGCATCGCTGCTTTCACCTATCTCCAATTTACACGCCCAACAAGCATCTGCCGACGAAACCATGGTGGTTACGGCTAACCGTTTTGAGCAAAGCACGGAAAGTGTTGTCGCTCAAGTTGAAGTAGTAACACGCCAAGATATCGATCGAATTCAAGCTAAGTCTCTAACAGATGTGTTTAGACGATTGACGGGTATTCAGGTTTCACAAAATGGAGGCCGAGGACAGCAAGCTTCGATCTTTGTTCGTGGTGCTAACTCTGATCAAGTGCTTGTTCTCATTGATGGTATTCGTTTTGCGCGAGCTGCAAAGGGTGGTGTCGATTTTAGCCAGTTACCAATTACATTCGTTGACCGAGTGGAATACGTTCGAGGAGCTCGTGCCGCTATGTATGGCTCAGAAGCTATTGGTGGTGTGATTAATATCATTACAGTTGCCAGTTCTGACAATGAAGAAACGGTAGTGAGTGCGGGATTAGGCAGCCGTGATTATGAAGAGTTAAGTTTTGTTAGTGGTACCAAAGTTGGCGAAAATGGTCATTTGAATGTATCGGTTGGTTACGATTCTGATGAAGGCTATAACGTTCACCCCATGCCCGGAGTAAACGATGGCGACCGTCATGGGTTTGAATCACGTAATGCTTTGATTGGGTACGTACATAACTTCGACCAACAGTGGAGTGGCTTTGCGAACTTCCGCATGTTTGAAACCATTTCTCAATATGATGGTTCGTATGTTGATTTTAATACCGGTAACCCAGTCCATTCTTACAAAGAAGCTGAAGTTCAAAATTCGACCTTTGCTACTGGTGTTAAATATAGTGGCAGTGAACTTAAGTCTGATTTCTTAGTTAACTATCAGAATCAAGATAACTGGAACTACGAACAGTCTTTAGGCAAGAACTCAGCGTCAGCAACATCTGATGAGCTTGAACAGCTAAATGTTCAATGGGTGAATTCATACAAACTAACGTCGTCACTGACTCTTAGTGGTGGTGTAGATTGGCGTGATGAGGCTTATATTGTTAAGCCTTCGAATACTGAATACGACAGAACGAATGTTGCGTACTTCGCTGCATTAAACGCAGATGCGGATAAAGTGTTCGGAGAACTGAGTCTTCGTGTTGATGACAATGAGCAGTTTGGTACAGAAACTACTTACAACACAGGGTTAGGCTATCGTTATGCTGAGTGGCTTGTTGTAAAAGCAGCTTATGGCACATCCTTCAAAGCACCTAACTTGTATCAACTATATAGCTACTACGGTAATGCACAGTTAGAAGCTGAAAAGGCAGATTCATTTGAACTGACTTTTGGTGGCTTAATCAAGGATGTTGATTGGTCGATTACTGGCTATGATACGAACGTCGAAGACTTAATTGATTACAACTACGCGACAAGCAAGTACTACAATACTGATGGCGAAAGCCAACTACGTGGTGTGGAAATGGTCGTAGGATTTGATACTAGCTTTATTAATCATGAAGTGAGCGCTAACTTTCAAGACCCCGAAGATCAATCTGGTGAGCAGTTAGTTCGCCGCGCAAAGAAGATTTATAAGTATAACGCGGTAGCTAGTTTCGATGATGTTGATCTGTCATTGGGGTACCAATACGTAGGAGCACGACCAGATTTCTCTGAAGAGTTGGCTGCATACAGTTTGTTTGATGTTTCAGTTAACTACTATGCAAATGAAAATCTTACTTTAAATGGTCGAGTCGAGAACCTTACTGATGAAGAGTACGAGACAGCTGGTGGATACCCATCTCCAGAGCGTACATATTACGTAAATGCTACTTACCAATTCTAATTTTCACCTAAACCGCCTTCGGGCGGTTTTTTCTTATTGGGTATATCAATGAAAAAGAAAGTCGTCATAAGTTGGTCGTCAGGCAAAGACTCTACATTAACCCTAGAACGTCTACTTGAAAGCACCGAGTATGAAGTTGTTGCTCTCTATACTACGTATGTTGGAGATGAGGTTCCTTTCCAAGTCACGCCAATCGAGGTTGTCAAAATGCAGGCAACATTGATCGGCTTGCCATTAATAACTATTGAGCTGCCGGAAGTCTTCCCAAGTAACGAGATCTATCAAAGTACGATTGTTACGGCGCTTAAAGGGTCGGGTTTATCAATTGATGCCGTGGCATTCGGCGATATGTTTTGCAATGGTATTGCTGATTACCGAAGAAGTTATATAGAACCTGCGGGTTGGGAGCTTGTATTTCCTCTACTGGGAGAGAGTAGCCAAGCGCTGGCTCAAGAAATCATAAATAGAGGAATCGAAACCTTTCTCGTCACAGTTGATAGCGATGCATTAGACATGAGCTATTGCGGGAAAGAATACACGCCTGAACTAATAGACAGTTTGCCAAGTCACGTCGACCCATGTGGAGAAGATGGTGAGTTCCATACCTTAGTCACGTCAGCGCCATGCTTTAAAGGTAAGCTTAAGATAGAGCTAGAAAATGTAGAGCAGGGTGAGCGCTTTGGGCATCAACGCTACCGAGCTTGCATTATGTAGAGTGATGATTGGCGAAAACTAGGTGAAGGGGTATCATTGCTGCGGAACTTATTACAGGTAATGGTTGTGTCGGAAAGCATACAAAAAAACATATTGGTCTTTGATTCTGGAGTTGGCGGTCTGTCTGTATATAAAGAGATAAGCCAGTTACTACCCAATCACAACTATATCTATGTATTCGATAACGAGGCTTACCCTTATGGTGAGCTCGATCAGCAAGTCCTCATTCAGCGAGTCCAAAGTATCGTCGCCAGTTTTGTGGCGAGTCACGCTATTGATATCGTGGTGATAGCTTGTAATACGGCCAGTACGATAGTCCTGCCGACACTTCGCGCTAATAACCTTATCCCTATTGTCGGCGTAGTCCCGGCAATCAAACCTGCTTCGTTACTGGCTAATAAAGCGGTTGGCCTTATTGCGACTCCCGCGACGATTACTCGTGAATACACACACGAGCTCATCAAAAACTTCTCGAGTAATAAAAGAGTAGAGCTGTTGGGTTCTACTCGGCTGGTGGATATGGCCGAAGATAAACTCAGAGGCGAGGAGATTAGCCTTGAAGAGTTACAGCAAATCCTTCAGCCGATGATCAACACAATTGATGTGGCTGTATTAGGATGTACTCATTTCCCATTGATCAAATCAGAGATTCAACAAGTACTAGGTGAAAGTGTAGTGCTGATAGATTCTGGTAAAGCGATAGCTAAGCGGGTTCAAGATTTGTTGGGTTTGGAAAGCGTTAATAAAGAAGGGGGAGTACGTGAAGTTTTTTGTAGTGCACTTCCTAAAAAAGAAAGTGCACTAAATAGTATGTTAAAGCAGTTAGGGTTTAGCTCAGTTCAGATTCGTCCGCTTCAGGATGTTTAGGATCATTTGCAACACGTACTTTTAAAGTGCGTTGCATGTAATCTTTATCGTTAAGTGCAGAGATTGCATGATTCACATCATTACTTGCCATAACAACAAATCCAAAGCCTCTTCTTTTACCAGTACGTTTGTCTTTCATTAAACGTACTGCAAATACTTCACCATGCTCTGAGAATAATTCACGTACATGTGATTCGTTCGCTTTGTATGGAAGGTTACCCACATAAAGTGTTTTGGTTGAAGCCTTAGGTTCTGAATCTGATTTTGAGTCGGTGCTTGAAAAGTTAACAACAAAAGCGGAAGCCAAGACACCAAGGATAAAGGTAATTGCAGGCGATATATCTACCTGAGAGAAAACAATGCCGCCTAATACAGCCAGTGCGACAATTAACAACATCGATTTTTTTGAGTTCATATCGGAATACTACATATTAATAAACGAAATAGACGCATCTACCATTAACAAAATAGACACATGAATCTTACGTTCATGGCTTCCATTTTTCCAATGTATTGCTGTGATACGTCTCAAATGTTTAGTTTTTATTCGAAAAATGCGGATCTGGTGGCTTTTTAGGCGAACAAAACTTTTATTTCAAAAAGCCCTTGTGCTCCATCTCAATCTCTCTATAATGCCGCCTCACCGACACGGAGTGAGACGAAAGTCACACAGCGAAATCGGTAGAGAAAAAGAGTTTGAAAATAACCCTTGACTCTCAAAGTGGTGCAGGTATAGTACGCACCCCTAGCGACTGAGATGTGAATCACAAAACGCTAGCGCTCTTTAACAATTTAAACCTATCAATCTGTGTGGGCACTCGTTGATGAATATCA
>NZ_JBFSUX010000087.1:0-14754 GCF_041467595.1 Vibrio sp. 10N.247.311.13
CGTAGAGGACTTTCACCTCCTAGATCAACGCCATGCTCGGCGCACAACAAAAAAAGAGCAGTTATGAAACTGCCCTTTTCTAATTATTGGTGGTTGATCAATTTATTCGTTTTTGTTCTGTATATTCACACTTGAACGATCTTTTATTAACGAGCAACCATGCTTGCTGCGATAACCACCAGCAGTACTGAGAAGATTTTCTTAATCGTTGGAACCGGTAAATGGTTGGTGGCTTTTACGCCTAACGGAGCCGTAAACCAAGACGTGCACACAATACCCAACAGCGCAGGCAGATAAACAAAGCCAGCAAAGCCATCTGATAGAGCAAAGTGGCTGCTGCCTGAACTGATGTAACCTATCGAGCCAAACAACGCGATCACAATGCCACAAGCCGAGGCACAACCGATGGCCTTTTTCATATCGACAGAGAAGAACGTTAATAGCGGAACCAGCAATGCTCCGCCACCAATACCTATCATGGCAGATAAGCCACCCGTAATGGTTGTCAGCACAGTGAGCACGCCTTTGTTCGGCAGTTTTCGTTCCTTAGGCGCATCATTTTTGCTGCTTAAGAACATCTTGATCGCAATCAGAACCACACTCACAGCAAACACAATACGAACGACTTTTTCCGGTAACAACGCCGCCATAAAACCACTAACCAATGCACCCAGAGCAACACCGAGCATGATCCAAGGCGCCAGATCCCAAGGCACGTTTCCATTCTTGTGGTGAGCAAGTGCAGAAGAAGTTGAGGTGAACAGTATCGATGCCAACGAAGTAGCGATGGCCGCAACAACCACTTGATCCGCAGGTAGAATCTCTAAGTGAAGTAAAATGCTGCTTAGAACCGGAACAATGATCAGCCCTCCGCCAATCCCCAAAAGCCCGGCAAGAAAACCAACACCACTGCCTAATAATGCACAGTATAAAATCAACAACAGCAATTCACTCATTTCATCCATCTCTTAATTAAATTAATCGTCTTAAATAACACACTATTAATGTGGTTATATTTCCATCAAGCTAATTAATATAACTGACACCGGCTTAAATATTCAAACAGAATAGAGCATGAATATTCCTCATGTTCAATGTGAAGTAATACCATTGTTAATGGTCAACCTATCAACGTATAAAAACCTTAAGCGATTAACTTTATACGACATTAATTCTACTAAGCATTAATTTCAGACAGCATAGCCTTCGATTCTTAATCCGGTCACAAGCAAAAAATAAAAGCCGTTTTAATACTAAAGACCGAGAGAATCAGAAAAAAAATTGGGATACCAAATCAGCATGAATAAAGAATTTAATTTTACGATTAAGAGCATTAGCCTCGACGAAAACTACCAGCCTGCAGACAGCACGCGTATCACTACCAACTTTGCTAACCTGGCTCGCGGTGACAGCCGTCAAGCGAACTTACGCAATGCACTACAAATGATCGATAACAGTTTCAACGCGTTAGCGCACTGGGATAACCCTAAGGGCGACCGCTACTCTGTTGAGCTTGAAATCATTTCTGTTGATATGGATATTGAAAGCAACGGCGAAGCATTCCCTTCAATTGAAGTGCTGAAAACCAATATTGTAGACCGTAAAACTAACGAGCGTATTGAAGGCATTATCGGAAATAACTTCTCTTCTTATGTTCGAGATTATGACTTTAGCGTACGTCTATTGGATCATAATAAAGGCCAAGATAAATTCAGCATTCCAGAAGATTTTGGTGACTTACACGGTAAGCTTTTTAAATATTTCGTTAACTCTGACGCTTACAAAAAGAACTTTAATAAACGACCTGTTATTTGCTTAAGCGTGTCAGATAATAAAACCTATTACCGCACTGAAAACCAACACCCAGTATTAGGTTTTGAATACCAACCGAATGAGTCTTCTTTAACTGAACAATATTTCAAAAAGATGGGCTTACAGGTTCGTTATTTCATGCCGCCTAACAGTGTTGCACCTTTGGCCTTCTATTTCTTTGGTGATCTGCTGAACGACTACTCGAACCTAGAGCTTATCAGCACCATCAGTACCATGGGTACGTTCCAGAAAATCTACCGACCTGAGATTTACAACGCGAACGCGGTTGCGGGTAACTGTTACCAACCAAACTTGAAAAACTTGGATCACTCGCTGACTCAAATCGTGTACGACCGTGAAGAACGAAGCCAGCTAGCTGTTGAACAAGGTAAATTCGCAGAAGAGAAGTTCATTAAGCCATACCAATCAGTTCTAGAGAACTGGTCGGCAAATTACGCACTTTAATCGTCTATTGCGCTCTCAAACCACCCAAGGATAGGCAATATTATTATGAAAACACTATTACCGACTTCAACAGCGGGCAGCTTGCCGAAACCGTCTTGGCTTGCACAACCAGAGACGCTTTGGTCGCCATGGAAACTTCAAGGCGATGAACTCACAGACGGCAAACAAGATGCGCTGCGTGTCTCTCTGCACGAGCAACAGCAAGCAGGCATTGATATTGTGAGTGACGGCGAACAAACACGTCAACACTTTGTAACGACCTTCATTGAACACCTGAATGGCGTTGACTTTGAAAAGCGTGAAACCGTTAAAATCCGCGACCGTTACGATGCGAGTGTACCGACGGTTGTAGGCCCAGTTTCTCGTCAGAAATCTGTGTTTGTTGAAGATGCGAAGTTCTTACGTCAGCAAACCGACCAACCGATCAAATGGGCTCTGCCGGGGCCTATGACCATGATTGATACACTTTACGATGCGCATTACCAAAGCCGTGAAAAACTGGCGTGGGAATTTGCAAAGATCCTCAACGAAGAAGCCAAAGAACTTGAAGCGGCAGGCGTGGATATTATTCAGTTCGATGAACCTGCGTTTAACGTGTTTTTTGATGAAGTGAACAATTGGGGCATCGCTTGTTTGGAAAGAGCCATTGAAGGGCTTAAGTGCGAAACAGCAGTCCATATTTGTTATGGCTACGGCATTAAAGCGAATACGGATTGGAAAAAGACATTAGGCACCGAGTGGCGCCAATACGAAGAAGTCTTCCCTAAGCTGCAGCAATCGAATATCGACATTATCTCTTTAGAGTGTCACAACTCTCATGTACCTCTTGAGCTGCTTGGGCTCGTACGAGGCAAGAAAGTAATGGTCGGTGCGATTGATGTTGCAACCGATTCGATTGAAACACCGGAAGAAGTGGCTAGCACTCTACGTGAAACACTTAAGTACGTTGATGCCGACAAGCTCTACCCTTGCACCAACTGCGGCATGGCTCCCCTGCCTCGCGAGATAGCCTCAGCGAAGCTTAATGCGCTCAGTGCTGGCGCAGAGATCGTTCGTAAAGAGCTTTCAGCGTAACGCTTTCCTAAAGAACAAAAACTATGCCTTTAAGCTTAAGTATCATATTGATGCTTAGGCTTTTTGTTATGTGAGTTAATGAGCTTTACGCGCTGCTTACCAGGTTTTATCTAGGTCTTGAGCATATAAAGAGATCGCTCGTTGGTACTCTTTAATCGCATCGCTATTCGTCGTGGAAACTAAAAGCTCAAGTAACAGCGATGTCGCTTCTTTATGGCGACCTAGTTCGACACGCTAACATACGGCTCCATTCTTCTTTGCTCATTGCGCCTTTAGAAAGGTAAATATTGTGTTTCTGCATTGCACCTTTCGTGTATGAAAGCTTGATGAATGAGCCAATTTCAAACGGAAGAAAGCTACGCTGTAAAGTCACATCACAAGCAACGCCATTTAAACGTACATGACCGTTCGTGATTTCAAACGAGCTATCGCGAAGCTTCCACCACAACATTAGAATTTTTATTAATGGAGGAACACAAATTATCAGCCCTATGGTTAGCAGCGATGAACGATCACCGTCTGATATCCAATAGACAAGACCTAGTGCAATAACAATAAACAGCAACTCTGAAAATAAGTATTTAACAAAATTTAGTTGGATACGGTTATCCATGACACTCTCTCAATGATGACCCTAAAGGCAGCTCCATTTCAACGAGCCCTTTCACTTCAGACAACTGAGTAAAACCTTTTGATTGATAAAGCTTAATGGCGGGGTTCTCACTGAACACGCGCAACACTAACTGAGCCGATGCTTGATTGTTCGCATGTTCAATAGCCAAATCGAGACACTTAGAGCCAAAACCTTGACCTTGACAGTCAGCTAATATCTGCAAGTCCCTAAGAAACGTTGTACCACTAGCGTAACTGAAGCGAACAACACCAATACGGCGATCCCCCACATAAATTTCATAGTTATCCAGCTCACCCCAGCTGCGTAAAAACTGACTATGACCCCAAGCGATGCCACGAGCCTGATAGTAACTCGCCATATTCGTTTTGGTGATCGATTCAGCGAACTTAGGGTCTGAGGCTTTGACTAACCTTACTTCCATACTCTGTCCTTGTTTTAAATCACACCTGAGTACGGCATTGAAAAATGCCAAATATGTTGAATCATTTTAGAAGGGTTAGTTATGTACATTCATGCCAACTGTACTCCATTTGACGCGCTACTTTCGAGGAAAATTGCAGACCGTAATGTACTGATACTAAATGTAAGCTCATATCTATACCTGCAGAAATCCCTCCAGAAGTTGTAAATTTGCCTGATGTCACCCATCGTTTATCACTGATCACATCTAAACATGGAAACTGTAACGCTAAGTCAGAAATATCTTCCCAATGAGTAGTGACTGCTAATCCCTCAAGTAAACCAGCTTTAGCCAAAAGAAACGCACCAGTACAAACAGACGCTACTTGCGAGGCTGAACCTGAAACAGAAGCTAACCAATCGAGTACATTTCGTTTGTTCATTTCGTCAGTGTGCACACCACCAACGACCATTAACAAATCTATCTCTGGATGATTTTGTATCGAGTAGTCAGCCAGAACTTTAAACCCACCACGGGCAACAACTGGCTCGGCGTGCTGAGAAACCATGAATACATTTAGATCTTCAGCACCTAAGCGCTTTGCCGTACTAAAGACTTCAAATGGCCCAGAGAAGTCGAGAACTTCTGCTTGATTATAAATATAAATTCCGATGTTCATTGCACCTCCATGTACAACTTCATTAATAATTAGAATTTACCATAAACATCTTGTTCGGCTAATTCATACAACCCATTAAGGATTCTTAACTTTACCCATTTTAGTCAGGATGCCTTTGCCCTTCTCATAAACAAGAGATAAACCAAAGTAGACTGAAACCCACAAGACAAAATCAAGAGCGGCTAACTTGATATCAAGTGGATCTGAAAAGATGTTATAGGTGTGCCCAAACTTTGCTTCAATTGATTTAACTAAAATCACTGTAACGATAAAAATCACAATCCTCATGGGTTTTCCTATCTATATCTTTAAACTAAATCGTACACATGCGTGTGGAAATTGTTTAAGTTATTCCAAGTATATAATGCGTTTACGGCCCTACATGTCATTGGCTTTTTCTATAAACCAAGTGCCTTTACACGGCCATTGGTTAAATGCCAACGACCATCAAATCTATTGCTACTGTCATGTGCTGAAAGTCGATAATCCCATTGGCTATTGCGGACTTCTAACCATTTAACGCATTACGCCAATATTGCACCGTTTTATCAGAGACAGAACCGGTTTCGTTCGCTGCTGCGATCAAGAAGCCACATAAGTTGGTTGCAACTTCCTCATTGCCCAACAAATATAAACTGCGAATGGCTCGCGTTAACCTTAGCTGGTTATGGTCATGATTCTTTAACCATACGTGATTAGCCGGGCTAAGTGGTAACGATGAAGATATTTCACTCCCGTTTCGCTGCATACCCCAAAACTCAAGCATCAGGTCAAGCACTTGTAGATGAGCTGTGCGGAGCGCTTCTGAATTAGCAAAAAGCACCTTATCTTCTTGAGTAACCAACGGGGCATGTTGATTAAACTTAGTCCCCTCATCTATTGGGAAGAACACTTGAATGTACTTATGGTCATGCTCCAACCAAAAATGATTGTAAGCCAATAACTGTTCTATATTTCGACCAAATTTATCCGGCGCTTCACCAGATATAAAGCGAGCAATCTCACTCATTTTAAAATCCTACTGACTATAAACCCCCACTTGTGGGCGAATGCATTATTACGCAGTAAGCCGTGAAAAGCCTAGTCCTTTACGTTGTAAGTACCGATTTGGCTTAGAACTCCACGTCCCACGCGTTAGGAATCACTTTTGAATAATTTCGACTTACTTTTCTAACAAACGACACGGGAACTCTGCGACACATTTTAGCTCTGCTGTATGTTCAGGGAATCGTTCCTGAAGAAAACACAATGCATCCGTTGGCGTTGGCGTTGGCGTATGAGTTTTAGACTAAAGCCAGCAACCAGTGTGTTAATAACTGAGTACCAAAACCTGAACGACTAAAAGAGGTAGGTAAAATAAGCAGCGAAAGATTACATCTTTCAAAGAAAAACCCTTCAGAAAGCGTCCTTCGGTGCATAGAATTTCAAGCGACTTACACTAGTGAATAATGTAAGTCGCTAACATAAGAGGCTAACGCAAGCGTCTCAACACAACCTGCTGGTCGAGCTCATTCTGATAGTCCGTGTAATCAAGCCCTTGATCAAATATGTACTCAGTGACAAGAGTACGAATGCACTCAACCAATGTGCTTGCTTGCCAAGGCTTTTCAAAGTAACGGTCGATGCCTGCTGCATTAATCGCATTGATGGTATCGGTATGAGTGGCCTGCCCCGTAAGAAGAATTTTCTTTGTATTCGGAAAGCGGCTGTCATGGAACACTTCAGTGAGTAACTCCACCCCCGTTTTCCCTGGCATCACATGATCAGACACGATGACGGTAATGTGTTCGCCTTCTGCGTCAAGTTCATCAATGAGATCAAGCACTTCTTGCGCTGATTCACAATCTTCAATATTCAGCCAACTCGCCAGCGGCTCTAAATCTTGTACCACTGCGCTCAGTACTTCTCTCTGGTCATCGACACAGATTAAATTAAGCTTCTCCATGTTCACCCTCTACTGGTAACTTGATTCTAAATACAGTTTTAGAAGCATCACTTTTCACAATGATACTTCCGCCATAACCCGCCACAATCCGCTTAACTACTGATAAACCCAAGCCCAATCCAAACGATAAACCACCTTTTTTAGTGGTGAAGTTGGGCTGAAATATCTTTCTACGAGTCCCCTCGTCTATCTCAGGGCCGTTATTCGTAATCGTAACTAATATTCTTTTCTTACTTAATCTGGTTTGAATCTCTATTGCGGCATCGTCTGAATTCGACATTGCATCACAAGCATTCTTTACAATGTTGACCCAAATCTGAACGAGCTCTGTTTTCGAGCCTTTAAAAGTCGGCAAATCTGCAGGGCTCAATCGCACAGATACTCTACGCAACTCACTTTGTAACAACGATAAGGCATGGTTAATGGAGTCGTTAATATCAACCGCTTCTTCGGTGTCGATATCAACTCTGCCAAGTTGTTTAACCGATTTTACGATGCCGACGGTGTGTCTAGATGCCAAACGCAAATCATGTAAATCACAGCCCATCTGCCAAAAACGAATCGCTTCTTCTGGTTTTTTCAGCCAATGCTTTGAAATAACGTCTGTTGCAGATAAAGCATCAATTGGAATCGCCTTTGCAAGAGAGCGAGCAATGTTTTTGTCTAAACCATATTTTCTTTCAAATTGTCGCCCACGTGTTCGTGCTTCTGACGACGACGTTTTCTGACCATGCATTAACCCAAAATCGAAAAATTGACTGGCTTCTGGATGCACTTCTTCAAGCAGATCCATGATGACCGTTTCAAGTCGACCAGATTTACTATTTACGACACCAATAGCGTTGTTAAGCTCATGAGCAATCCCTGCAGCCAATTGACCCAAGGTCGTCATTTGCTCAGCAGTATGTAACTTCTCTAGCGCTTTTTGTTTCGCTATCGCTTCTTGTGTTGCACGGCGTTGACGACGCGACAACTCATTGACAATCACAGGTGTGAACTGTGCGGTAAGAGGACCAAATTTACCTTCATCTTCTGCAGGCGTGTCTTTATCGATCCACGCTAACTCAACATCGGTTTTAGCAACAACCGTTGAAGATGCTGTCCAATTACCTGAAAAGAAGCTATGAACGCCTATAAAAGCCCCACTACCCGCGCTAAATACTCGCACTTGCGGTGTATTCGCATCGGTATAAAACCCTTCCAGTTCTCCACTAAACACATAATATAAACGAGTGTTTAACGCTGATTGTTCAATAATGGTGTTACCGGCACAGCACGTCACCCGACGTTCTGTTTGGTTAAAATAGCGCTCGATAAGTGCTTCTAACTTTTGTTGATACACGTATCGTTACCCTATGTGACCAATTGAATGTAGCAGCCACACCATAACAAAGCTCAATAGCACACCAACCACACCCAAAATAATACCGATTCTGGCCATTTGATTACTTTGCACATGACCAGTGGCATGAGCCAACGCATTCGGTGGTGTACTGATTGGCAGCGACATACCTAATGAAGCGGCAAAAGTCACAACTAGAATTAACGTTAATTCACCGCCTAGTGGCGTGAGTGAAGCCATAGACGAACCTAACGCAGCCATAATTGGCATTAACAAGTTAGCCGTTGCGGTATGAGACATAAAGTTTGCCATTACCAAACACAAGAACGCCGCTCCGAACAACACCACATAGGGTGAGTAGGTATCAAACGGAATACTGTGTACCACGAGCTTTGCTAAGCCAGTTTTATCGAGCGCTAAACCAAGCGCAATACCACCAGATACAAGCCACAGTACGTCCCAAGAAATTTTTTTCAGGTCTTCTTTATTAATGATCCCTGTGAGTGAGAACACAGCGACAGGAATCAGAGCGACGGTATAAGAGTTCATGCCATGGCTTGAGCCCATTAACCAAAGAATGATGGTCAGCGCAAAAGTGACGTATACCGCAATGGCTTTGGGTGTTTTAAGGAATTTACCTTTAATACTTAGCTCGATTTTCTTTTGGTCAGCTTTGTACATAAAGCCTATTAAAAACCACGCTAACGCCATCATAATAACGACAAACGGCACACCAAATGCCATCCATTCACCGAACGTTATGAGGTTATCGCCAACTAAATATTTAAGTGCGATAGCGTTCGGGGGGGTACCTATCGGGGTACCAATGCCACCGATGTTAGCGGCAACAGGGATACAAAGCGCAAACGCTACACGACCGGGGTCTTTCGGACCAAACACAGCCAGTACCGGCGTTAAAATAGAGAGCATCATTGCCGTTGTTGCCGTGTTAGACATAAACATCGAAAAGATACCGGTGATCAACATTAAGCCGAGCATCACAAACTTTGGGTCTTGTCCAAATGGCTTCAACAACACGCGAGCTAAGTTTACGTCTAATCGATATTTAGTGGCGGCCATCGCTAAGAAAAAACCGCCTAAAAACAACATGATGATTGGACTAGCGAATGTCGCCATGATATCGCTGTATTTTAACAGCTCACCAAAATGTTCCTCCCCATGCTCAAACCTTAAAAAGATCAGCCCTTTATCCGACAACATCAATAATTGCAGAACGATAATAACAACAGACGTCGCGTAGATCGGGATGGGCTCGAACACCCAGCACAATGCCGCTAATAAAAAGATCGCGATAACGCGTTGTTGAATAATCGTAAGGCCTTCAAATGGAAACGCTGATAGCGGCATTACGAGGATAATGAAAGGAATTAAAATAGGGATAATGTATTTAATATAGGGGCGCATAGCACAAAAACTCTTCCTGAGATAACAACTACTTAGAAATTAGATTTAAAGTTCTAATTTAGATCCGACAACGAATTATCGACCTCTTATCACTATCTCACTATCGGCTAGATCAATGATTACGTAATCGCGATATCCCCTTTTTCGATTTTGTGCGCTACCTCTACGTTTGTATGTCATTTATTGTTGCAATTAAATTCAGGAGAGTGGTTTCTGCGTTTCTAGTCATAATCCGTTCCGGTTATTCTAGGTACTGTCAGAACAGATCAGTCGCTTAAGTCATGTCCATAAATTGAGGACCGCTTCTGAGTAACCTCTCAAATATATGAGTTAGACTTACTCGGATTGTGCGTGGTTTTGCATTTCCTTTTGCCGTAAGTTTATTTTCAAGCTCGCTTAGTAGAGCATGGAAGAAATAATAAAAAGATACCTATTCTCCCCCGAAAACAGTTCTACACAACACAACTTTCAACCGGCTAATAACATGACTATTGTTACATCTAAAAAACGTCCTACCGTTGGCATTGTGCTGCCTATGCTCAGTGGCTTCTACATGGGCGAGCTAAATGCAACCCTTAGAAGGCTTGCGAAAAACCATAAAGTCAATCTGATCTTCATCCGCTCGGGTGAGCGAAGAGATTTTAAACTTCCTATATATTTTAATCATCTCGATGCCCTTGTGGTCGTTCTCCATGCAGCGACAGTAAAGTTGATCGAAGAAGCTATAAACGCAAACATTCCAGTCATTTCTATTGGAGCAAGCTATGCGCCGCTGCCCGTTGAGCAGTATTATAGTGTGCAAAGCGATGGTGTCACTAAGCTCTATGAATGGTTACAAAGTCAAGGACACGAAGAAATCGGCTTTTGTGGCGATCTCACTGTTAATGATATCAGGTCTCGCTTCAAAGCGTATCAACGCACGGTGATTGATCATAAAGGCTCATTCAACCAACGCCATTTCTTCCGCGTGTCGAATTGTTCTCTATCTGGGGGACGAGAAGCCGCAATAGAATTTATACAGCGTAAATCCAAATGCACTGCGGTTATCTGCGCAACTGACCACAATGCTGTAGGTATGATGGAGCAACTGTCTCACAGCAATATCTCGGTACCTGACGATGTCGCCATCGTAGGCATTGATAATATTTTCGTCGGTCAACAATTCAATCCCAAGTTAACAACAGTAGACCAACAGCTTGAGCTTCTAGCGACGCAAGTATTTCACCGCGTGTTGGAACGTATTTCTGGGAAGCCTTTTAATAATGCCAATAATAGTGTCCCGCAAAAGCTCATCGTTCATCAGTCTTGCGGTAACACAAACCCAGATCTCGAACATAAAGAAGATATCAACTCAACTCGCCAAATCCTCTTAAATGTGCAAGGGCGTTCTCCCGCTGAGATATTCGAAAATTTCTATTCACAAGCACAAGGAGGTTTTGACTCAATTAGAGATGCTCAAAGCCTTTACGGAAACAATCTTGACTGGGCCTGTCTCGCTGAGTGTAATTCGGAGCAATACACTATTAGGAAATGGGTAGAAAAAGGCATGACTCAGCCAACTACCCTACCGCAACAAACAGATATTCAAGACGATATTCGCAATTTCCCATTTTTCGAACGCTATGATCATTTCGTTGCTTCCATTCTTCCTATCAACTCAGGGCAAGAAGATCACTGGAAGCTCGTCGCTGTTGTTGATTCATTGCAAGATCACCAAGATATCGGTACACAATCGGTATTCAACAATTATTTAGATATGCTCGCACTGTTCATCGAGCGCGACGAGCTTATCAATACAAGTAACAATCGTCAGAAGAACTCCCAACAGTTGTTGCAACAGCTCAAAGTAGTATCTAACAGCTCAAACGATGGTATCTGGGATTGGGACTTACTAACCAATACTCTTGTCTGGAACAGTCGGTTAACCAAAATGATTGGCTGTCAAGATACCTTTTCTGATCGTAAGTTAGGATGTGACCATCTGTTCCAATATATACACTCAGAAGACTTAGAACTTCTCGAGTCCGCCATTCATAACCACTTAAACGAAGAAGTACCGTTCAAATGTGAATTCAGGATGAAGACGCAACATCGCGGATATATCTGGGTTCATGCCAATGGCTCAGCGGTTCATAATGCAGAAGGGCAGGCTGTGCGCTTCATTGGCTCAATGACGGATGTAACTCAAGAGCGAGAAGATGCGGAAAAGATTCAACACATGGCGTATTATGATGCGCTTACTGGCATCGCTAATCGCCGGAAAATAATGGAAAGCATCGCGCAACACATTGTGAATCGACCTAACCAAAAACGCGCGGTCATGTTGATGGATCTTAACCGTTTTAAGATTATCAACGACTCTTTTGGTCATCACGTCGGTGATGCACTTCTTTGCCACGTGACCAAACATATTCAGAACGTGCTATCAAGTGAACACCTTGTCGCACGCTTGGGAGGTGACGAATTCTTGTTTTTGTGTAATGTCAGTTCCGAAGCAGACATCAACGCACTCGCCACGCAGATTTTAAATGCCGTTCAAAACCCATTGATCGTTGATGATATTGAGATTATCAGCCAAGGAAGCCTAGGCATCGCTATGTATCCTTATGATGGCGTAAGTGCCGAAGAATTAATTAAGCAGGCCGACATTGCCATGTATCAAGCTAAAAAGCTGGGAGGACAAAGCTATCTCAACTTTCAAAGGTCAATGGCAAAAGAGACGGAAAACATAATCGAAATAGAGCACCAACTCAGTCGTGCCATCGCTCAACAAGAAATAAAGGTGCACTACCAACCTCAATATTGTGGGCAAGATGAAAAGATTACTGCTGTTGAAGCACTAGCAAGATGGGAATCTCCAACATTGGGGGATGTCCCTCCTGACCAGTTTATCGAGGTTGCTGAATCAGCTGGCCTAATCAGCAAGCTTGGTGAATGTATCATTCATCGAGTTTGTAAGGATGTTGAAGGATCTGAATGGCTACAAACCATGAGCCATATTTCCATTAATATCAGTGCAAAACAGCTGATACAGCCTCACTTCGCTCAAGAAATCATTCGAACTATTCGCCAATACCAGCTTCCTTTGACGTTATTCTGTATTGAGATAACCGAGTCAGCAGCAATTGTCGATTACGAGTTATGCATAAACTCACTTAAAGAACTACACGATGTAGGAATTTCTATCTCTCTTGACGATTTTGGCACGGGATTCTCTTCTCTATCTCTACTAAAGCAACTTCCACTAAGTGAAGTAAAGATCGACCGTTCATTTATCTCTGACATAACTCAAGGGCAGACCAACTTAGACTTCGTCAACACTATGATCATGATGGGTAAAAGCTTGGGCTATCGTGTTGTAGCTGAAGGGGTGGAAACTGCTGATCATAACCAACGCCTAAACGGACTGGGGATAGATCTGCTGCAAGGTTATTACTTCAGTAAACCTCGACCATTAAGTGAACTGGAATCAGAAGTGGCTATCAAATTGACTAGAGCTTAACCGTGGCACAACGGCATGATTTAAAAGTAATGCCATTCTTATTCACGCTTTGCGTTAACTTTACTGCCTATTGGCAGGTTAACGGAATAAAAATGAGCGTAAACAGTAGATGACATAAAGGTCGTTTAGAACCACAGATAGACCTCGTTGAGATGCCTTATCTGGACTACGACAAACAGACGTACTACCCCAATCAGACAGTTATCTTCTGGCCTCGCTACCGCTGGGGCGCAGGCGGGAATGCTGTCGCATCGTTTGCACCAGTCACTATTTCGCCAACAGAGTAAGTCGTTTCTTATTGAGTTAGGGCTTAATCGCTAGGCCCTAACTCTTCATTATCGAAGGTAAGTAAAACACAAGAGACCTACTCAGAACCTAATTACAGGGAGTAATCAAACACAATGATGTCTTCTAAAAGCGGACGAAACACATCTTTCAGCGCATCATGCTCAGGGTGCGGAAGGTAATTCTGACGGCCTTCTTCATCGGCGAACGTCATTAACACCGAGTGGGTATAACCTTGATTCTTGTTTTCAGGGCTGTCATTTAATCCCCATTCTACTGAAGTGACCCCTTCAACCTTGTTTGGCATCGCTTCAAACAACATCTTTAGTTTTTGAACCTCTGAAGCCTCAGCGTTTTCTTTAAACTTAATCAGTAGAATATGACGAATCATTCCCGTTTCTTTTTGAGTCATTCCTAGTCCTTTCGAGCGTTCGCTTACTGGTTTGTAATGCTTAACCAACACCTAATAGCGATCTAAATTAGAGAACAACAAAATGCCACACGTTACACAACATGCCAAGGCTAGATCGCTAGAGTTTATAAAATACTCCACAACCCAATAACGAAAAATGCTGCACCCGAGGGCCCAGCATTTCTCATGACAATGGTAAGCACATCTTTAACGTTAATCACGACGACCTGTAAGCTGGATCGTTTGGTCTTGATCAACGTTCTTTTGGAATTTTATTCCGCCATTAGCGGCGTCATTTCTTCCTTCAAGCACTGGATCAGATTCAACACGCTCAGCCTTTACTTGATTGCCTTCGCTTCTCATCATATCGAGAGTACTCGCATAAGTACCGTCAGCCGCGAAAGCCGTGTTCATAGATAAAGCCATCAATCCAAGTGCGATTAACTTGTTCATACATCACCTCATTGTATTTCTAATTCTTTGTTCGTTTGGTATCTGTGTTTTTGTTGGGGTAACTTTAACAATCGAACATGAACCATAGATGTGAGCTATGTGATGAGCTGCCGCCGCTCGCAAAAAGACGCACCTTTGAATCAGTGGTTATTCCAAATGTTGAAATCTACCCTGAAAAACAAACAAGCGTAGTTCAGCTTTTAACGGGTTAACTACTTAAAGGCTTAACTGCCTAACTCCTCTACCATCCAAAAAAGAAAAGGCTCCCGAGGGCTGTCTCTTGATCACAAGTCTGGTTAATCAAGAGACTTAGCGAGTTCATACCC
>NZ_JBFSUX010000088.1:0-11735 GCF_041467595.1 Vibrio sp. 10N.247.311.13
GAGCGCAACCTTGCCAAGGTTGAGGTCATCGGTTCGAACCCGATGTATCGCTCCAGCTTTCTTCTAAAAAAGCTAATAAGTACTTTAAACCTCTGTGTTTAAAGGCGACCGCAAAGGTCACGCTCTTTCTTTAATGCTGCGAAGCATAATCCCCCAAAAAAGCAAATAATCCTCCATCATGGTGGATATTTTTTTGTCTTAAATTTTTCTTAGCAACTGAAATGCTAGTAAATATCAGGTCTCTGAAGCAGACACTTGAGGTTTTTCACATCTATAAACAGACTTATCCACAAAATGTTAGGTGTGGATAACTTGGTTGATAAAGTTGTTTCAGGCTTAATTCTTTGCCTATCCCTAAAAGATCTTTCTTGTTTTCAATATATTAGATGAATTGCAGCGATCGTAACTTGTTGTTTTTTATCAAGTTGGATGCCTATCTTGGATTTAATAAAAGATCGTTAACTTGTTGTTTTTTGATCTTAATCATTTATCGGTACTGTGTTTAACTTTGCTCGGGTGTCGGAAGTTTACGAGAGTTCTGAATTTTTTCCACATTGTTAGAATTGAGAACAAGGTCAAACATTGTTCTAAAATTATGTGCAACGAGTTGTCTTAAATATTGGACTATCGATGTGGGTGTCGCTGTCAATCGTTGATACCAAAAGGGCTAGGCGTCTCTTGGTAGTCCTTTCTCTACTATACGTATCAGTCTGTGCTTTTTGGTGGAGATTTTGCTGTTACTTTTTTGCACACAGCTATTTTTCTGCGTAGAGCTATCTTCTTGCACACTGCTAGCGTTGGGTAACTGCTGTAGTTGTTTATTCAAAGCCCACTCAATATGCACATCAAGCATTTCGTTTTTGCCTTGATGAGACTCCAGGGTTTCAATAATGCGTTGTTGAAATGGTGCATTGCCCATCGCAACAAAGATATTGCGTAACCACTGGGTGTGGCCGATACGTCTGATTGCTGAGCCTTCCATTTTCTTTAGGAAGGTTGCTTCGTCCCAACTTGAAAGTGAAACCAGATCGGCTTCTTGGAAATCTTCTCTGCGGTGAAAGTCTGTTTGCTCTGTGAGTTCGGCATGACGATTCCACGGGCAAACTAACTGACAATCATCGCAACCGTAGATACGGTTACCAATGGCATCTCTATACTCTTCAGGGATCACACCATCATATTCAATGGTTAAGTACGAGATACATTTGCGAGCATCCACTACGCCATCAGCAATAATGGCACCCGTTGGGCAAGAAGTGATACATGCGGTGCATTTGCCGCACTCATCAACACTGGGTTCATCCGTGGGAAGAGGGATGTTAACTAACAGCTCCCCTAGAAAGAACCAAGAGCCAGCGTCTTTATCAAGAATTAATGAGTGTTTACCTGTCCAGCCCAACCCTGCTTTTTGAGCGAGTGGTCTTTCCAAAATGGGCGCTGAATCGACGAAAGGGCGTGAGTCTAAACCCTCGACCTCTTTTTCAATTCTTTGTCCTAGCTTTTTCAACTGGTTACGGAACAATTTGTGATAGTCGCGGCCTAAAGAATAGCGGCTGATGTAGCCTTGAGTGGTATCGCTTAGGTTAGAGGCGAACTGAGCTTCTGGTGGTAGGTAGTTCATTCGAGCGCTGATCACTCGAATTGTGCCTGGGTGAAGTTCATCAGGACGTGCACGCATCATCCCATGTCGAGCCATCCAATCCATTTCGCCGTGGTTGCCAGCATCTAGCCATGCTTGAAGAGGGGCTTCGTGTTCACTTAAATCAACATCGCAGATGCCAACTTTTTGAAAGCCCAGCTCTTTTCCCCAGATTTTAATTTTTTCAGCAAGATGGTCTAGATTCATGGCTTATTTCTTATTTTCTCTGTTTTACAATTAGAGATAAGGCTAATTAAAATTAGGTTCGGCAAAAATGGGGGCGGATCTTAACGGATCTTAGTGGTGTTGACCAGAACAGACGCGTTTTGAGCAGTATTTTTCATAGAACTTACACTTGAGTGCTTGTCTCCCAAAAGCATCACGGTTTACTATTCTTGTTCTTTTGATTTTTATATAGTCAACGATCGATTTTTAGAGAACGTATTCATGAGCACGAAACAATTTACTTTGAAAGATGAACAAGCAACGATTCAATTAGGAACGGAGCTTTCGAATCTTTGCTCACAGCAGACGACTATTTATCTGCATGGTGATCTTGGCGCAGGTAAAACGACTTTCAGTCGTGGCTTTGTAAAAGCACTTGGCCATCAAGGAAATGTAAAAAGCCCAACGTATACTCTAGTTGAACCTTATCAACTTGCAGATTGGCAGGTGTACCACTTTGACCTTTATCGCCTAGCAGATCCTGAAGAGTTAGAGTTTATGGGAATTCGTGACTATTTTACGCCGGATGCTATCTGTTTGGTTGAGTGGCCTGAGAAAGGTTATGGGATGCTACCAGAAGCCGATTTGGATATTGATATTCGTTACCAAGACGATCACCGTGTTGTTTCTTTAACCGCTAATAGTGAATACGGACAGCGCTTACTTAGTCAGTTGGAGTTATGTTGATTTCTAAACGCCTTATTTCAACAGTGGCCATGATGGCTGCTGTTTTTTCTATACTGTTTTCTTCACTTGTTTCTGCAAACTCACTGAAAAGTTTAAGGGTTTGGCCTTCTCCAGAAGAAACTCGTGTGGTTATCGACTTAAAATCAGAAGCGGACTTTAGCTATTTCACCCTGAGTAGCCCGAGTCGCTTAGTGGTTGATTTAAAAAATACCAGTCTTGCGACTAAGTTACCGGTCGAGGTGAAAGACAGCCCTGTTCTATCTAAGATTCGTAAGAGCTCACCGCCAGACAAAAACACCTATCGCTTGGTTTTTGAGTTAAAGAAGTCGTCTAAAGCAGAATTATTCAAACTGAGCCCGACCCCAGGTGGTCAGTATGGACACCGTTTGGTGATCGACTTACCTCATGGTGCGGCAAGTAAAGCGACATCGACACCGAGTAAGCCAACGGTAAGTAAGAACATTAATCAGGTTAAGCGCCAGAAAGATATTCTAATTGTGATTGATCCTGGCCACGGTGGTGAAGACCCAGGTTCGATTGGTCCTACGCGTAAATACGAAAAAGACGCGACTCTGAGTATTTCTAAGAAGTTAGCAGCTCAACTGAATGCGGTCCCGGGGATCAAAACTCGTATGACTCGTAATGCTGATTACTTTGTGAACCTGAATCGACGTGTTGCGATTGCTCGAGAGAATGAAGCTCACCTGTTGATCTCTATTCACGCCGACGCCTTTACGACGCCTCAACCAAGAGGTGGTTCAGTGTTTGTATTGAACACTCGACGCGCAAATACAGAGATCTCTCGTTGGATTGAGAATAAAGAGAAACAGTCTGAATTGCTTGGTGGTAGCGGTGCAGCGTTCACAAGCAATATTGATGATAAGAACGTAAACCAAACCCTGCTTGATTTGCAGTTTAGCCACTCTCAAAAAGAGGGCTACAAACTGGCAACGGCAATTCTGTCTGAAATGGGTAAGGTTGCGAAACTGCACAATAGCAAGCCGATTAACACCAGCTTAGCAGTATTACGTTCACCACAGATCCCATCAGTACTGGTAGAGACAGGTTTTATTTCGAATCCGACGGAAGAGAAGCTTCTTTTCCAACGTTCGCACCAAGATAAATTGGCACGAGCAGTGACTAAAGCGGTGGTTAAGTATTTGAAGGCTAACCCGCCTGAAGGGATTATCTTGTCTAACGCAACGTCATCAACGGGCAGCGTGAGCCAACATAAAGTCTCTCGTGGTGAGTCTTTGTCTGTGATTGCGAGCAAGTATGGTACGTCGACACAGACGTTGATGAAGTTCAACAATCTGAAATCGAGCAGCCTAGCAATTGGCCAAGTACTTAAGATTCCAGGCAGTGCTTCAACTTCATCATCAAGCAGTGCGGTTAAAACGAAGACCATCACTCACACGGTTAAGTCTGGAGAGTACCTAGGTAAGATCGCCAGCCGCTATAAAGTGTCGGTGGCTGATATTAAACGTGAGAACCGTTTGAAATCAGAGACGGTGAGAGTAGGCCAAAAGTTACGTATTACGGTTGAAGTTAAAGATGTTCCTCTGCGCAAACACAAAGTTGCAAGAGGTGATTACCTTGGCAAGATAGCTTCGAAATACGGCGTGAGCGTCAACAGCATTCGCCAAGCGAATAAGCTAAGAACTGACAGTCTAGCTATCGGCCAAGTGTTGATTATTCCTCACAAGTAGTCTTGGGAATGCTAAACAGCTTCAGGTATATCAATGATAAAAAATAAGAACTAGTGCAAACGTAGCAGCGTTTCCATCAATGGCAGTAAGGTAGCTATAAATATGACGATCAAAATACTGCCAGCTCGGTTAGCTAACCAAATCGCAGCGGGTGAGGTGGTAGAAAGACCCGCTTCTGTTGTAAAAGAGTTGGTTGAGAACAGTTTGGATTCGGGTGCCACTCGTATCGATATTGATATCGAGAAAGGTGGCGCCAAGATGATCCGCGTTCGTGACAATGGTAAAGGCATCGTAAAAGATGAGCTTGCCTTGGCACTGAGTCGTCATGCTACCTCCAAAATCCACACTCTTGATGACCTAGAGGCGATCGTCAGCCTCGGTTTCCGTGGTGAAGCGCTGGCGAGTATTAGCTCGGTTGCGCGCTTGACCATGACTTCACGCCCTGCCACTCAAGATCAAGCTTGGGCAGCACACAGTGAAGGCCGTGATATGCAGGTGAAACTGCAGCCTGCGGCGCATCCTATTGGCACTTCGGTTGAGGTGTTGGACCTGTTCTTTAATACGCCAGCACGCCGCAAATTCTTACGCACCGAGAAAACTGAATTCACCCATATTGATGAGTTGCTTAAACGCATCGCATTGAGTCGTTTTGATGTGACGATCAACCTTCGTCATAACGGCAAGATGATTCGTCAGTACCGCGCTGCAAAAACACAAGTTCAAGCAGAAAAGCGAATCGCTGCGGTATGTGGCAATCCTTTTGTTCGTCATATGCTTAAGATCGAACTTGAGCATCAAGGCCTAAAACTTCATGGCTGGATCACCACGCCAGAAGGAGCAAGACAACAAAGCGACCTGCAATACTGCTATGTGAATGGTCGTATGATGCGTGACAAGCTGATCAATCATGCGATTCGTCAAAGCTACGAAACCAGCCTGCGTCCAGACCAATTCGCGACGTATGTGTTGTTCATTGAACTCGACCCACATCAGGTGGACGTGAATGTCCACCCTGCAAAACATGAAGTGCGTTTTCATCAAGCGCGCCTTGTGCATGACTTTATTTACCAAGCATTGAGTGATGGTTTAGCACAGAGCAAGCAGATCGATGCTGCACCAATCAATCAGTCGGCTTTTCATCAGTCAGAAGTGATTCATCATCAGCAAGATAGTACGAGCTCTGCAGTTGATGGTGTTGCAAGTTTCGCTGAGCCAGAAAGCGTAATGCCTAGCAGTTCGGATCAAACCCAAGTTTCGGATAGGGTGCGACACGCTATTGAGCAAACGCCTGCCTACCCGAGAAAAGCAGAATCAGAGCACGCTTTTGATAAGCCTCAACACAGCGTTAATGATGGTGGGCGACACTATGCTCCATCAACCAGCTCAAGTTCATCTGCTGGCCGAAGCTCGGCTACTAGTGACAGCAGTTTTACCGGTTCCTCTCGCCAAGAGTGGATAGAGTCTCGACCTGAACCTAAAAAAGAGAAAGAGCCACACCAACATCATGGTGAACCCGCGCCATCTAAGCGAGAAGTGAAAGCCTATAAAGAGCTTCTGAAAACGCCAGATTTTGATGAGCAAGTTGTACAGCCTTCACTTTCTCAAGAGCATGTGGCACCAGTAGAAACCAGAGACAACTTAGAAAATAAAGAAAATAAAGAAAATAAAGAAGCTAAGCCTGCTCAACAGAATCCCGTTAACTTGAAGCCAAGAGCACCTGTGACGGACTTGGGCAAAGCGGTCTCGATTGTGGAACGTCAGTATCTGGTAATGGGCAATAAGAACGGCAGTGTGCTGGTTTCCTTGGCTAAGGCTGAGTTATTGCGTGTTGTTGGTCAGCTTGATACTCGAGGTGGTGCGTTAAAAAGCCAACCACTATTGGTGCCTTTATCGATTAAGCTGGGTAGTGAACTTGTCGAAGTTGCTAAGGCGCTGAGTCAAACTCTGGCATTACTGGGGATTGAGCTTAAGGCGCGAAACAGCGAGGCGGTAATGGTGATGGGCGTGCCTTCTCCTTTAAGGCAGCAAAACTTACAAATTTTGATCCCAGATCTGTTATCTTACGCGGCTTCAATAAATGCCCAGGGTGCAGTGAAGCAACCTAATGACATGTTGTCAGCTTTGGTTAACTGGATCGGGATTCAAACCGCACAAGTAAAAAGCGACTACACTTTATCTGAAGCGGTTCAACTAGTTGGGGAACTAGAACAACTTTGGCATGGTCTACTTCCATTAGATGATCCAGAGTTTGTTAATCCTATCGACTTTTCAGCGACTATAGCCGCGTTTACGGTTTAATTTTTTCGCGACGACCTTTGTCTTTTTAGCTGAATACGTCGCGACACAAAGCCCTTTGCTAAAAAGCGCTAAAACAGAGAAGCAAATACAAAATATCATGACTGAAAAATTACCTTTAGCGTTGTTTTTAATGGGCCCAACGGCGTCAGGAAAAACAGATTTAGCTATCCGCTTACGTCAGAAATACCCTGTAGAGATCATCAGCGTCGATTCGGCATTGATCTACAAAGACATGGATATTGGTACCGCTAAACCGGATGCGGAAGAGCTTGAGCTCGCGCCTCATCGCTTGATTGATATTTTGGATCCAAGCGAAGCGTATTCTGCGGCAGATTTTCGTCGTGATGCGATCAATGAAATGAATAAGATTGTAGCGGAAGGCAAAATCCCGTTACTTGTTGGTGGCACAATGCTGTACTACAAAGCATTGTTGGAAGGTTTATCGCCATTACCAGCCGCGGATCAAGAGATTCGTAAGCAGATTGAAGCGGAATCTATCGAACAAGGTTGGCAGGCATTGCACGATCAATTAAGAGAGATAGATCCCGTATCCGCTGAAAGAATACACCCAAATGATCCACAAAGGCTTTCAAGGGCATTGGAAGTTTACCGAATTTCGGGTAAAACATTAACAGAGCTAACTCAAACGAAAGGCGATAGCCTGCCATTTCGTGTAAAACAATTTGCAATAGCTCCCAAGGAAAGGACTGAACTCCATCGCCGCATTGAGCTGCGTTTCGAGAAGATGATAGAAGCTGGGTTTGAAGATGAAATGAAGGCGTTGTACGCCAGAGAAGATCTTCACCCTGAACTGCCATCGATCCGATGCGTTGGTTATAGGCAGATGTGGGATTATTTAGACGGTAATTGTGATTTAGACGAAGCGGTTTTCCGTGGTGTCTGTGCAACCCGTCAGTTGGCCAAGCGACAAATCACCTGGTTGCGCAGTTGGGATGATTTAACTTGGTTAGATAGCGAAAACATTGATCAAGCGTTAGAAACTCTTTCAGATGCAATAGCATCTGATTAGTATTGCTGTGTATAATGTGATCGCTTTTGCGTGAATATACTCTGGAAAGGATCCGTTATTGAGGCTTTTAAAAAATCACAGCCTTTCAATAACAACGGAGTTTTTTTATTCATTTAGCTCAGATGCAAAGGCCGCACCTTTTTGTGCACCACTAGCTAAATAATTACAACAAAATACAAATAAGGAAAATAAAATGGCTAAGGGGCAATCGCTACAAGACCCATTCCTAAATGCACTCCGTCGTGAGCGCATTCCAGTCTCTATCTATCTTGTTAACGGCATTAAGCTGCAAGGTCAGATCGAGTCTTTCGATCAATTCGTGATCTTATTGAAGAACACAGTAAACCAAATGGTTTACAAGCATGCGATTTCTACTGTGGTACCTGCTCGCGCAGTTAGTCACCACAGCGGCGAGCAACGCACGCCATCTGATCGTCCAGAGAAGACTGAAGATTAATCGTTCAATTTGTACAGCTTGCGCTGTAATAAGGAGTTGGTTGCTTGTTTGACCGTTATGAATCCGGCGAGCGAGCCGTACTTGTTCATATCAACTTCACGCAAGAGGGAGAATGGGAAGATCTAAGCGAATGTGAAATGCTGGTCTCCTCAGCGGGGGTAGAAACGCTACAAGTGATTACTGGTAGCCGACAATCCCCACTCCCTAAATACTACGTTGGAGAAGGTAAAGCCTTAGAAATCGCACAAGCTGTTCAGCTGACCGGTGCTGAAATTGTGATTTTTAACCACTCCCTCTCTCCTGCCCAAGAGCGCAACCTCGAGCAATTGTGTAAATGTCGTGTGATTGATCGCACGGGTTTGATCTTAGATATTTTTGCACAACGTGCGCGAACTCATGAAGGTAAGCTACAAGTTGAGCTCGCTCAGCTTCGTCATATCTCTACCCGGTTGATTCGTGGTTGGACTCACCTTGAAAGGCAGAAAGGTGGTATTGGTCTTCGTGGTCCAGGTGAAACTCAACTGGAAACCGATCGACGTTTGTTGCGTGACCGTATAAAGGCAATACTACGTCGTTTAGCGAAAGTTGCTAAGCAGCGTGAACAAGGACGACGTGCTCGTAATCGAGCTGAAATCCCAACAATTTCTTTGGTTGGTTATACCAACGCAGGGAAATCAACACTTTTCAATCGCATCACAAGTGCTGGTGTTTATGCGGCAGACCAACTGTTTGCAACCCTAGACCCAACACTACGTAAGATTGATTTGGCAGATGTCGGGCCTGCAATTCTCGCAGATACCGTAGGTTTTATCCGTCATCTACCACACGACTTGGTCGCTGCGTTCAAGGCAACATTACAAGAGACGCAGGAAGCTGACATTTTGTTACATGTTGTTGATGCCAGTGATGACCGTTTTCGTGAGAACATTCAGGCTGTTCATGAAGTATTAGAAGAAATCGATGCTCATGAAGTGCCAACCCTTGTAGTCATGAACAAAATTGACTGCATGGAAGACCAAAAACCTCGAATTGAAAGAGACGAAGAGGGCGCACCTCGCGCTGTTTGGGTTTCTGCAATGGAAGGAGAAGGTATTGAGCTACTGTTTGAAGCTTTAACTGAGCGTTTAGCTAGCCAGATGGTTCAATTCCGGTTGTGTATTCCACATCAACATCAGGGTCGCATTCGCAGCTTATTCTTCGAGATGAAATGTATTCAACAGGAAGAGTATGATGAAAATGGTAACTTGTTGATAGATATCCGAATGCAACAAATAGATTGGTCTAAACTTGAAAAAAGAGAAGGGGCGCTCTTAGGTGACTTTATCGTTACCAAAGAGACTGCTACAGTATAACGTCATATCAAATGATGGAGCTTTCTAATGGCGTGGAATGAGCCTGGAAATAACAACAACGGCGATAATAACGGCCGCGATAATGACCCTTGGGGTAATAAAAATAATCGCGGCGGCCGAGATCAAGGACCGCCAGATCTAGACGAAGTGTTTAATAAACTAAGTCAAAAGTTAGGTGGCAAGTTTGGTAAAAAGGGTGGCAACGGTAACGGGCCATCTATTGGTGGTGGCGGTGCAATTGGCTTTGGTGTCATTGCCGTTATTGCTATTGCTATCTGGTTCTTCGCTGGTTTCTACACCGTTGGCGAAGCAGAAAGAGCAGTAGTACTTCGACTGGGTCAGTTCGACCGTATCGAAGAACCTGGTCTTAACTGGCACCCACGCTTCATCGATGAAATCAGTGATGAGCAACTAGTAAACGTTCAAGCGATTCGTTCTCTACGTGCTGCTGGCACGATGCTAACGAAAGATGAAAACGTTGTGACCGTTGAAATGGGTGTTCAATACCGTGTTTCTGACCCATACAAGTACTTGTATCGTGTAACGAATGCAGACGACAGTTTACGCCAAGCAACCGATTCTGCGCTTCGTGCGGTAATTGGTGACTCACTAATGGATAGTATCCTGACAAGTGGTCGTCAGCAGATTCGTCAAAGCACTCAAGAAACGTTGAACCGTATTATTGATAGCTACGACATGGGTATTCTGATTGTTGACGTGAACTTCCAGTCAGCACGTCCACCTGAGCAAGTGAAAGATGCATTTGATGATGCTATCGCGGCTCGTGAGGATGAAGAGCGTTTTGAACGTGAAGCTGAAGCTTACCGAAATGACATTCTTCCAAAAGCAACAGGTCGTGCTGAGCGTTTGAAGAAAGAAGCGGTGGGTTACTCAGAGCGCACAGTTAATGGTGCTCTAGGTCAAGTTGCTCAATTCGAGAAACTGCTACCTGAATACCAAGCTGCTCCTGAAGTAACACGTAACCGTATGTACCTAGATACAATGGAAAAAGTGTACTCAAGCACATCGAAAGTCCTGATTGATTCTGAATCAAGCGGTAACTTGCTATACCTACCAATTGATAAGCTAGGCGCACAAGGTGGTTCTCAGTCGGGCTCTCGCCCTGCAAAAGCATCATCAACTTACGATCAAATTGAGTTAGAAACTCAAGCGGATCCAAAGCCTAGCACTCAAACTCGTTCAGACAGTTCACGCCAAGGGAGATACTAATAATGCGTAAATTAATGATCCCTGTATTAGTTGTGACGATTGCCCTTCTATTGATGTCAGTGTTTGTGATTCAAGAAGGTGAGCGTGGCATGGTAATTCGTTTTGGTCGAGTTCTCGATGACAACGGCGTATCACGAATCTATGAACCAGGTCTGCACTTTAAACTACCGATGTTTGATCGCGTAAAAGTACTTGATGCTCGTATTCAAACGATGGATGGCCGTTCTGACCGTTTCGTAACATCAGAGAAAAAAGACGTTCTAATTGATACTTACGCAAAATGGCGTATTGCTGATTTTGGACGTTTCTATCTGAGTACCGGTGGCGGTAATATCATGACGGCAGAAGCACTTCTTGAGCGTAAAGTGACAGATGTTCTTCGTTCTGAAATTGGTTCTCGTGAAATTAAGCAGATCGTGTCAGGCCCTCGCAACAAGGACATCCTGCCAGACTCTGCTGATAGCGAAGTCGTCACAACGGTAGCGGCTGCAGAAGCACTAGAAGTTGATGGCGAACGCGATAAGATCATGGAAAACGTTTTGTCTGGAACGGCAGAAAGTGCGATGGCTGATTTAGGTGTTGAAGTTGTTGATTTTCGTATGAAGAAGATTAACCTTCCTGACGAAATCAGTGAATCTATCTACCGCCGTATGCGTGCAGAACGTGAATCGGTTGCTCGTAGACACCGTTCTCAAGGTCGTGAGAAAGCGGAAGTTATCCGTGCTCAAGCTGAGCTAGAAGTGGCAACAGTTCTTGCTGAAGCTGACCGTACAGCTCGAATCACTCGTGGTGATGCGGATGCAGAAGCAGCGAAGATCTACTCTGATGCGTTCAGCAAAGATCCTGAGTTCTACGGCTTCATGCGTTCATTGCAAGCTTATGAGACATCATTTAGCGATAAGAGCGACATTCTAGTACTGGATCCGAAGACTGACTTCTTCCAATACATGAATCAAGCAAGCGGCGCTCCAGCAAAATAAGCTGATGCGTTAGCGAATGCTTAGCTTAATAAGCAAAATACGTTAAAACTTAAAAGGCTCCCATTGTGGGAGCCTTTTTGTTTGTGCGCCGAGCATGGCGTTGATCTAGGAGGTGAAAGTCCTCTACG
>NZ_JBFSUX010000089.1:0-11120 GCF_041467595.1 Vibrio sp. 10N.247.311.13
ACTTTCTAAAAGTAGAAGCGAATCATCGCTTAAAGCTAGTTGCCTTACTAACATTCTGCGCTGAAGCCTTGTGGCGTCTGCCGTGTCAGTGAGGCGGCATTATAGAGATGTTCATCACATTGGCAAGTGTTTATTAAAGAAATATACAAAAATAACGATCACATGGCGAATAAACACTCAAAGCCTTATTTGTGCAAGTTTAACTACAGAGTACTTACAAAATAACCACAGACTTATCCACAATTGATCTAATTTTCATCCTAGAAAACAAAAAAGCTGCCTCATGGCAGCTTTTTAAATGGCAACGAGTCTAAATCCCAGAACCATATTGCTCTCCATCATCTTCATGGAGACCACATTCGCGTTTCAACCCATTAAAACGAGTTTCCTCTTCAGTCATACCCGGTTCCCACTTCTTAGTTGTATGTGTATCTCCAACAGAAAGGTAACCCTGCTCTCGAAGCGGGTGATAACCGAGACCATGCTCTTCTAGGTAATAGTGAACATCTTTATTCGTCCAATCGATTACCGGCAAAAATTTAAACACACCATTTTGGATAGATAAGATTGGCAAATTTGCACGCGATTGAGATTGCTCTCTTCTTAAACCGGAAAACCATGTCCCAGCCTCGAGCTCATCCAACGCTCTTCTCATCGGTTCAACTTTATTAAGCTTGTTGTACTTCTCTATCCCTTCTATACCTTGATCCCAAAGTTTTCCATATTGCGCTTCTTGCCAATTAGGGCTCTGTTGGGCGCGAAAGACTTGAAGGTTTAGAGTCAACTTCTGACTTAACTCATCAATAAAGCGATAGGTCTCCGGAAATAGATACCCTGTGTCAGTCAAAATAACCGGAATATCTGGTTTTGCTTGGGTCACTAGGTGCAACATCAATGCTGCTTGGATTCCGAAACTAGAAGACACAACATGTGTCCCTTCTAAATTATCTAAAGCCCACTTAACTCTTTCTAATGCGGTTAGCTGCTCTAACTCTGCGTTGATTTGTCCAAGACGAAGTATTTGCTCCGTCTTAGTCAATGCGAGTAGCTCTGCTAACTTCAGTTTTGAAGCGACAGAATTATGCATGCAGATCCCTCTTTGAAATTATCACCTCTTCGATGATGCCAGCTCGGATTGTAAAATCACCGAACCCTTCATTGTCGTTACGTTCCGTAGCCCAACGTCCCACCAGCGAATCAATCTCTTCTAAGATCTGAGCTGAAGTGATGTTCTCTTTATACATCTTAGGGATACGAGTTCCGGCTTTGTTGCCACCTAAGTGCATGTTGTAACGCCCCGGAGCCTTGCCGACTAAACCAAGCTCAGCCAACATTGCACGACCACAACCGTTTGGACAACCCGTAATACGAAGGATGATGTTATCTTCTTCTGGTAATCCATGTTTTTTCAGAATGTCTTCAACATCCGTTACAAACTCAGGAAGAAAGCGCTCAGCTTCAGCCATTGCTAAAGGACATGTTGGGAATGCCACACAAGCCATTGAGTTTTTACGCTGCTCGGAAACGGCATCATCCATCAGACCGTATTGACGTGCCAGCTTTTCAATCTTGGCCTTTTGACTCGTCGACACACCCGCAACAATTAGGTTTTGGTTTGCAGTCATGCGGAAGTCACCTTTGTGGATCTTCGCTATTTCAGCAACACCTGTTTTCAGAGCTTTACCCGGAAAATCAAGTAAACGACCATTCTCGATGAATAACGCCAAGTGGTGCTTACCATCAATGCCTTCCGCCCAACCAATGCGATCACCACGGCCAGTAAACTCATAAGAACGGCTTTCAGAAAATTCTACGCCTGCACGCTTTTCTACTTCTGCTTTGAATACATCAATACCAACACGGTCTAGTGTGTATTTGGTTTTTGCATTCTTACGGTTTGAACGGTTACCCCAGTCACGCTGAGTCGTTACCACCGCCGCTGCTACATCTAACGTTTTATCTAATGGCACAAAACCAAAGTCGTCAGCTTTACGTGCATAAGTAGAGGTATCACCATGTGTCATAGCAAGACCGCCACCGACTAACACATTAAAGCCCACCAGCTTTCCGTCTTCAGCAATAGCAACAAAGTTAAGATCGTTAGCATGGACGTCCACATCATTTTGCGGAGGAATGACAACCGTCGTCTTGAACTTACGCGGTAGGTAGTTGCTACCAAGGATAGGTTCTTCATCCGTTGTTTCTAGTTTTTCACCATCTAACCAGATTTCTGCATAAGCACGAGTCTTCGGTAATAGATGCTCACTGATCTTTTTCGCCCACTCGTAAGCTTCTTGATGAAGTTCAGATTCAACCGGGTTTGTCGTACATAGAACATTTCGGTTTACATCACCCGCTGTCGCAATTGAATCAATGCCAATGCTATTTAGCGTTTGGTGCATCAACTTAATGTTCGGCTTCAAGACACCGTGGAACTGAAACGTTTGACGAGTTGTTAGACGAATTGAACCGTAAGAGGTACTTTCGTCTGCGAACTTATCAATCGCCAACCACTGCTTAGGGGTAATGATGCCACCAGGCATACGAGCACGAAGCATGACGTTATGTAACGGTTCGAGCTTTTGTTTGGTACGTTCGTTACGAATATCACGGTCGTCTTGTTGATACATACCGTGGAAACGAATCAACTGAAAGTTATCAGCAGTAAAGCCACCTGTTATGCGGTCTTGGAGATCTTGTTCAATCGTACCGCGTAGGTTATTACTTTCACGCTTAAGACGCTCATTGTCAGCCAAAGGTCCAAGTACTTGACCTAGCACTTCTTGCTCTATTACTTGCTTGCTCATTAGTACACATCCCTTTGGTAACGTTTCGCTTTACGTAAATCATTAATATATTGTTCAGCTTGCTCGCGGCTCTGGTTGCCATGCTTTTCCGCTATCGAAACTAACGCTTCATGAACATCTTTAGCCATTCGAGTCGCATCGCCACAGACATAGAGGTACGCGCCCTCTTGCAGCCATTGCCACACCTGCTCTGCTTGTTCGATTAAACGGTCCTGAACATAAACCTTTTCTTTTTGGTCACGGCTAAAGGCAACATCGAGCTTAGTTAGCGCGCCAGACTTGAGGTACTTTTGCCATTCAACTTGGTATAAGAAATCTTGAGTAAAGGTACGGTCACCAAAGAACAACCAGCTTTTTCCTTCAGCATCATTGTTTTCACGCTCTTGAACAAAACTGCGGAACGGTGCGATACCGGTACCCGGGCCGACCATGATGATTGGTGTATTGTCGTCTTGTGGTAATTTGAAGTTATTGTTGTTCTCAACAAACACCTTCACTTCACCACCCTCTTCAAGACGTTGAGCTAAGAAGCTAGAAGCTCCGCCTAAACGAGACTCTTCGCCTTTTTGGTATTCAACCAGACCAACCGTCAAGTGAACTTCTTCATCTACTTCTGCTTGGCTTGATGCAATAGAATAGAGACGCGGTGTCAGCTTACGTAACAGGCCAATTAACTCATCAGCCGATAGCTTAGTTTTCTTCTCAGCTAAAACATCGACAACTTGAGTATTACCCGCGTATTCACGAAGCTTGTCTTTATCTTCCACCAGCTTGATTAACTTCTTGCTGCCCGATAACTCAGCAAACTTAGTCACAAGTTGAGGGTTTGAAGTGGTAATCTCAAATTTACTCACTAGCGCACTATGGATAGATAGGTTGTCACCATCGACATCGACACTTTCGATACCCGATAACCCAACCTTAGAAAGAATCTGATTTGCGAGTTCTGAACTGTTTTCATACCATACGCCTAGCGCATCGCCGGGTTGGTAGGTAATGCCCGACTCATCAAGATCAATCTCGATATGACGAACATCTTTACCCGAGTCACGACCCGTGATCTTTTGACTGGTTAATAGTGTCGCTGTATATGGATTTTGTTTGGTGTATTGCGAATGACCGGCAGCTGCTTGGCCTACTGGTAACTGAACCACATCGGCTTCAGTGCCTGTCGATAGCGTCTCTTTTACTTGCTCTAATGCTTTAGCGCGCCATTCCGTTGCTGATTCTTCGTAATCAACATCACAATCAAGGCGATCGACAAACGATTTCGCACCAAGCTTAGCGAGGAAGCTATCGAAGTCTTTAGCCGTTTGGCAGAAGAACTCATAGCTTGAGTCACCTAAACCAATCACACCGTATTGTAGGTTTGATAATTTTGGCGCTTTCTTCGATTGTAGGAATTCATGCAACTCAATCGCGTTATCAGGGGCTTCGCCCTCACCATTGGTTGAAGCCACAAAAATGACGTGTGTCTCTTTGGCTAAGTTCTTACCTTTATAATCACTCGCATCGAAAAGCTCGACGGCGATACCTAAGGCTTTTGCTTCTGCCTCGAGCGATTCAGCGACGCCTTTAGCATTACCGGTTTGAGAAGCGAAGATAATGCTGAGCTTACCCGCTGGCTTAGCCGCTACTGCAGCGGCCGCTTGAGCGATTGGCGCAGCAGCACCGACAGGCTGAGCTTGGCTCACTCCCCAAAGGTATCCGCTGACCCATGCCAGTTGCTGTGAAGACAGTTCAGAAACAGTTTGCTGAAGATGACCTAATTGTTGGTCATTAAGTGGTGCTGCTAGCCCAGGTAACTCATTAGCCCCAGACTGTGCATTATTGTTTTGTGAAGACTCTTTCTTATTTAAAGACATGGTCACGACATCCCTAATCATTGCGTGACGATAGATTAACCACTCCTTTTAATAACAAGAAAGAATAGAAAAGTATGTTTTATAACTTTTTGGAAGTAAAAACCGATTGAAACGTAAATTGTCTTACTGGTTTTCAATGCGTACTTGCTGAAAGCCAACCGCCATTGCCGACTTAGATGCCAAGTCTAAATCCGCGTAATGACATTCTTCACCATGAACATCAGTAAGCAGAACGAAGCCACCACCCATATGACGAAACTCCACAACCCAAGACCCTTCTTGAATTGAGGGCTCTATGATGGCTTCAACTAACAGGTTTTCTCTATATAAATTTCTCAATTCATTGAGTGTCATATTCCATCCCTTGCTTTGACCTCACTACATAGACCTTATAAGAATAGACGCAAATTGGCTCTCTGTATTAAGGATGGTCGAAAGTGATGAATGTGCTAACTAATTCCAGAAAGATATATACTCAAGTAACCAATAGATATAAAAAACGCCACTTAATAAAGTGGCGTTCTTAAAATTCGTTCTAAATTTGCTTTATATGGCCTAGAAGCGCACTTCAGCACCAGCAAACCAACCATCGACCATGACAAAGCTCTTGCCTAGTTCTGAGCTAAAGAACTCATCCGAATCTAAATCGATAACACGGTAACCACCACGCAGGGCAATTTCAGATTCTGATACAGGAATTCGGTACTGAACACCTGCCATCAAATCCGTGCTCTTAATACCACTGCTATCACCGAACTCCATAGTACCAATGATATCGAAGTTGGTGTCCGGCACATTGATCTCTGCGTTACCGTAGAAGCTCCACGTGAACTCATCAAACGTCGATGTTTTCGCACCTGTTGCTTTTGGTTCAATGTAATTCGAGTTTGAGTATTGAGTAAACGTCACACCCGCATCGAAGTTCATCAGCTTGTGATCTAACAACGTGTAATAGAAGGTGTAATCGTACTTATCGAAAGCCAATGAATCTGCATCAACAGAAGTATAGCGAAAGCTAGCGTTTGGTAGCATCGGGGCATTATGCTCAAATGCGAAATACAACGAAGGTGAGTTAGAGTCATCATCTTGTCTAACTTCGTTTAGCTTTGTACTTCCCCACCACATATCGGCACCGACTTTAGCCGTGTAAGAAAACTCTTCTTCAGCAGACACTGCTGAACTTAAAGATAGCATTCCCACTAAAGCAATTAATGGCATTTTATTCATTTGAGATAGCTCCAATTCCATATCGTAGTGCTAATTGTATGCACATTCATAGATTATTGGGGAAAATTCTACCACACATCTTAAATTCTAAAACGATAAACCGCTGACGAGTAAAGATTTGACGGCACGATGACCTTAGTAACGTCTCTGGTTAGAACTGTGTACAAAATTTTTGAAAAACCACACACCGATTGCAATCACGATCAACCAAGGCAGTAACTTAAACACGACGCCCATCATACCTAAGACCAACATGACTAATAACGCCACTCCGGTTGCAGCCAATACCGTCATAAACGTAATACCAGTGACAAGTAGAGTCGCAACGAAAATAAGAACAAATATTAATTCAAACATAATGGTCTCCCTAATGAGTTAATGACCTATCTTTCCTACTTTCTAACATTGCAGCTTCCATACCAAGTATGCCAACCCTATAAAATCCTTATTTATCAGATAAATAAAAAGCCACACATCTTCATGCGTGGCTTTTCGGAAACTTATAGTGGTAAATTTAACCTCTAGTGGCGAATTTAACCTTAAGTTTTTAACTTAGAGGGAGCTTAAACATTTAGCTCTTTAGGGATCTTAGCCAATGCTGTTTGCATCACTTCAATACCTGCACCTTTCTTATGTGCGTTTTCACTGATGTAGCGACGCCATTGTCTTGCGCCCGGCATGCTTTGGAACAAACCAAGCATATGACGAGAGATGTGTCCTAAGCTTGCACCATTTGAAAGCTCACGCTCAATGTACGGGTACATTTCTTCAACCACTTGTGAGCGCTTCTTAATTGGCGTGTCTAAACCAAAGATCTGCTGATCAACTTCAGCCAAGATAAACGGGCTATGGTAAGCCTCACGACCAATCATCACACCATCAAGGTGTTGCAAGTGCTCTTTAGTTTGCTCAAGAGTCGTAATGCCACCATTCACGGCAATCACCAGATCAGAGAAATCTTTCTTGATTTGGTATGCACGATCGTAATCTAGCGGTGGGATCTCACGGTTCTCTTTCGGGCTAAGGCCACTCAACCACGCTTTACGCGCGTGAATAGTAAATTGCTCACAGCCACCTTTTTCAGAAACCGTCGAAACAAACTTAGTTAGAAACTCATAAGAGTCTTGGTCATCGATACCGATACGCGTTTTCACGGTAATTGGAATATCAGTGACTTCTTTCATCGCTGAAACACAATCTGCCACCAACTCGGGCTCAGCCATCAAGCATGCACCAAATCGACCATTCTGAACTCGGTCTGAAGGGCAACCTACGTTAAGATTCACTTCATCATAACCGCGTTCACCAGCAAGCTTGGCACAAGCAGCAAGATCAACCGGGTTTGAACCACCGAGTTGAAGTGCAAGAGGGTGTTCTTGCTCGTTATATTCTAGGAAGTCGCCCTTACCATGTAAGATCGCGCCCGTTGTTACCATTTCCGTGTACAGAAGAGTCTGCTGAGAAAGCAAACGGTGAAAGTAACGACAGTGGCGGTCAGTCCAATCGAGCATGGGTGCAACAGAAAGTCGGTTACTAGCGTATTTACTGGTTTTATTAGTGTTTGTCATGATTCAGCCTCAATTAATACTGTGCAAACATACAGTTAATTACCTAGAATTAAACGGAATTACTTCCTGTAGTACCCCTCAAGTACCCCTTTAGGAGTTGGACAATGGCAAGTTATACCATCGAGACCAGAAAGCTAAAAAGCGGTGAACCAAGGTTCAAGGTAACAATCATCGTTAAAAAGAATTCGCGCATTATACACAGGGAAAGCAAAACTCTAAAAAAGAAAGCACTCGCTAAAGCTTTCGGTAAAAAAAGGGTAGCTGAACTAGAAGCTCAAGGGGTACTCAATCAGCCAAAAACAGTCCCCCTTTCGGTACTCCTCGATATGTTCATGGCAGAGCGTGACCTTTGGGACAATACAGGCCGCACCAAACGTTATGTGATTAAGATGCTTAGAGATTGTGATATCGCCAAAGTTGATAGTAATCAGCTACGGACTAGCGACTTAATCGAGCACTGTAAAAATAGAAGAGGCGCAGGAGCCAAACCCGCAACGGTCTATCACGATGTTGCTTACCTCCGTTCTGTAATGAAAAAGTCTAAGCCTGTCTTCAACGTCGACACCAATCACCAGATATTTGATGAAGCCGTACCCGTCCTGATTGATATGGGATTAGTCGGCAAGAGTCAGAAACGAACACGTCGCCCAACGTCTGAAGAACTAAAACTCTTAAAGCTTGGATTAGAACAACGTGAATCTTTCCGGCCAAACGGCACAACTCGAATCCCATTCACCGACATTCTTGAGTTCAGCATTCTTACTTGTATGCGAATAGGTGAAGTCTGCAAGCTGCGTTGGGAAGATCTCAACCAAGAACATAAAACGGTACTGGTTAGAGATAGAAAAGACCCGAGGAAGAAAGAAGGTAATCACATGATAGTACCGCTGCTTGGCGAGTCATTTGCGATCGCACTAAAACAACCGAACAAGGGTGAGCTTATTTTTCCCTACAACTCGCGAAGTGTTAGCGCAGGCTTTCAAAGAGTGAGAAACGAGTTAGGTATTGAGGATTTGAGGTATCACGACCTACGAAGAGAGGGAGCAAGTCGACTATTTGAAAAGGGCTACTCAATTGAAGAAGTAGCTCAAGTAACAGGTCACCGAAACTTGAATATTTTGTGGCAAGTTTATACGCAGCTGTTTCCGCATAAGTTACATAACAAGGCTCAGTAATGAGCCTTTACTACCTACCCAGCTCTCATTTTATTCAGTTTTGAGTAAAAGGCCCTACCTTCTTCAGTGATGCTGTACTTACCAATATCGTTAGGTTTGTGAACCAAATTATGAAGTATCAACTGAACCATTGCAGAATCGAACAAATCACTCTTCAATCCAAAAGCTCCTTTATGCCGATCTTCTAAATACAAACCCTCTAAAATCCTTTTGTACCGATTTTTTGTATATTCATCCGCTTCAAAATAGAAACTAACATCACCACCTTCCTCTTTATTTTCATTAACTTCAGTACTTTCGTTCTCAAGGATTGGTTCAGGTGAATGACCAGTATTGAGCTCTAATACATTGTCATCATTTTCTAGTTCTTCTACTTTTTTCTCCAAATTCCGAATTGTATTGAAGAGCTCTTGTTGAGAATCATCTGCATCATCTCTTTCACTTAGCTTGTCTTTCAATGCATTATCAATCTGTCCTTGAAGCTCTTCCACTTCCATACGGTGCTTTACAATTAACTCTCGATTTTCCAACCGTAGTTGCTCATTCAGCAGCATTATTTTTTCTTTATCTTCAGCATCGATCAGTTCAGATTTTTGAAGCGTTTTCTTTTTGTTGTTCAGATCTATTTGTTTATTGTAACTATGCTCAAACACTTTATGAGCAAACCAAGGGAACATATAAATATAGAAAATAGTTGTCAATACAGGCAATACGTATACACACATCCAATAATTTGTGAGCCACGAAAAACCATCGGCTGAAAAGAACGGTTGAGAATAAAAATAATCTATCTCCCATACTTTCACCGCATAGCTAGTATTAGAAAAGAACAGCATTAATATTTTAAAGTTCCACAGAGTTAACGACACTGCTAATGAACCAAGCAATGGACTTGCAGTCCTATCATATAAGTAAGCTTTTATAGAAGTGTAAATATCTGAGACCAATGTTCTATCCAACCATGAGCAATTAATGGAGTAACCTCTCAAAACCATACAGATAATCCGTAGGTTAATGAATCGAAAGATTTGCATTCATTGCTATGAATCAAAAAAGCCCTACTAATTAGGGCTTCTACTTTCAAGTCGCGTCAAACGTTCATCCATTTTCTCCATCATCAAACGCAACCACTTAACATCAGTTTTGAGTGTAATACCTACACCAACCCCGCTCGATAACGCACTAACAACGGCGACTATTAGTGTTTGATACTCTGCCATTACTTGAACTCATTGCGTAGGGTTTCCCATAGGCCAAATACTATTGGAGCACTTGCGCCAATAATACCACCGAATTGAACACCATCTGCCGATACGCTTGCGGTGATAAGCTCAGGGTGACCAGCTACCAAAGCCGCTCCCACGCCAAGTAACGCTAAACCCTTTTTAGTGGATGGTTGGTCAAGGTCGATTCCGATTTTTTCTAGTAAGCTTTTCATAGTAATTTGCTCTTCCTTAAATACTTGATGGTGTAACTATGAGTAATGGGCTCTATCGAGTTCGATATGAGGACCATCTTTAAAGCTGACCCAATCACCGCCCCATACAATCGGAATACCTAACTCATCCGCTGCCTGTTTGAATGCCCAACTCACTTGTTCGTAATAACTAAAACCCCAAGTCACTTTGCCGTTTTCGTCGTACACAACAAAATCAACTGCGCAGCCCGATTGGTGACGGCTTTTTTTACTGTATCCGTCTAACTGGCTTGCTCCTTGTTTGAATAGAGCGTTCTGTTCCTCTGCGGTGCGCTTACCTGACGTAATGCCAAAATCAAACGGGGTTAGCTCAATAGCGCGGCGAACGACTCGCTTTAAATCACCGCGTACACCCATCATTTTGGCTTCACTTCTGGCTGACAGCGCAAAGCGGCTCACAGCTTTGTTAATGGTTTCCTTGTTCATTAAATACACTCCTAGAAAAATAGAACCGGTTAACAGTAGGCCTAATGCTTTTATGCTCATGGCTCAAAGCCCTAAAGGAAAAGGAGTTGAATGTTCAACTCTTCGCTTAGGGAGCCTCTAACGATCGAGTACACGTTAGGGTCTGTCGTCATGGCGGTATAGAGTGAGCCTTGAATAGACAGCACAAAGTCGCAGCTGATCCCATTAACCCACATCACAACCGTTCGACCATTGAGAGAAACATCACCAGAGAAAGAGAGTCTAACCACACCGCTCAATGCCGTGAGTCGCACGCACTCGTAGCCCTCTATGGTGACGGTCGGTGTTAAATTCCCGAACGCACCACTTTGATACCCAATGGCACTACCATTAAGGCCTCCTGTAAGCACAAAGAGCTGCGCATCATCTTCTAGAGTTTTTCGATAACCGCGATACGCCATGGCATTGGACACTTTAAAAAAGCCGCTTTCGCTGTTTGGCGTTGGTGGGAGGCTCATCGTGATGCTTTCAGCTTGTCGCCGGCTTTGTTTCCTAATTGGATCTCAGATAGAAACGGCCAGTATGGGTGATTATTA
>NZ_JBFSUX010000090.1:0-11037 GCF_041467595.1 Vibrio sp. 10N.247.311.13
CACAACGGTATGCTAAGAACAAAAATGCCGTTCACTCTTAAGTGAACGGCATTAGCCCTGCGGGCCGCAAACTCTGAACGTTGAACCCTAAGAACCTGATACGCACGAGACGTAGTACTGACGGGATGGGTAGCTGCTGCCGACGCCGCCATAGGTGAGGCCCACGCTGTAGTAGTAGCCGGAACCATTAGCCGTCGACGACCAGTAGAAGTAGCCGGTCGCCCAACCCTTCGCGGTGTACATGTGACCAAAGTTATTAAAAAGACTCGTCAACTCATCTATATTTGCTAAAGCCCAATCATCTCTCCCGTTAAGCTCAAGTGTATTATAATGTTCACAAAGGCTATGTGCTTCAGTAACACTAAAAATTGCAAACGATCCTGAAGGACCATAAGGGATATTGTCAACATGACTACCGTAGTAATTACCACTATAGCCAACAGCGTTTAAAAAGCTCTCACTTGGAGTACCGGTAAACAACTTTCCATCGCTTTCCGCAATTTTAACACAGGCACCCGCGGCGTTTTGTTGATCATCATCCCCAACTTGGCCACCACACAAATAGGCATGAAAGGTAACTTGGCTAATCGCATTAGTCTGTGTATTGGTTGTTGTGGTGTAAGATGACGCCACATCAAAGGTCATGGTCGTTGTTGGGGTTTGATAGTTTGTATCCCACTTTACCCGCACTTTTTGCTCACCTGATTCATCGGTTTGAGTCGTTTCCGCTTCAAGGATAGGAGTAACCATTTCTGCGGTGTCTGGGTGCTGTTCTGTACTTACCACTGAAATGACTGAGTAACCTTCTACTGGGTTGCTATTTTGATCGGTCAAGGTCGCAGTAACCTGGCCACCTTCCACTGACGTATAAGGTACCGTGTCAATCGTTGCTTCTGATGACACTGCAGCCGTCTTTTCATCACCAATAAACTTAACTTCATAGTCTTGAGTAATGCCACCCACATCAAGGGTTAATGTGACGGTTTCCGCTTTTAAACTGGTTAAGCGAAACTCGGCAATACCATAGCTGTCTGTGGTAACGTTATCGCTGTCCAATGTCACATTTGGGCTAGAGACAGAAGCCGTCACAAGGGTATCTGGTCTTACTTCTTGACCGAGTTTTAACTCAACAAATACAGAACCAACATCAACTCCATCCGCGACAACTTCCGTGCTTGAGGTAGGCAATACAGTAATTAAACCTTGCTTAACACATGTCACATAATAAGCCGATGTTGGATCGACATCGCCTGTAAGGGTGCTGCCATCTTTAAGATCCACCCACTTAACCAGATCTGCTCCGTCATCATAAGCGAGGTATTGCGCTTTAACAGGCCAGTTATGTAACGCCTGAACATCGGTATCAGTGGCCATCAGCTTAAGTTGATCAAACGTCGGCACTGAACCACCGATGGTGTCGCAGTATGCTACGGCCGACGGATAACGAAAACCAGCCATATCAATCGCTGGGCTGTAGCCATCATCGTTCAGTTTTATATCATAAGGCGAGCCTTGCCCGGCTGCATCAAGTGCGGTGGGTGGTCCAATATAGAGATCCAACAAATGAGAAATGTCGTCCCATTTTGATGACTGATTAGGATCGGTCACTTCAACACGAATCAAACCCATGTCATACACTCCATTATGATCACTAACCGCAAAACTAATATAGTGGTAACCTGGTTGTGACGCTTGAAAGACGATCGTTTTATTCTGAGTGTCCAGTGGATCTTTAGGTACCGCTTTTGCGTTAAACGATTCAACATACACCAATTGATAATCATCACTATCGTCCGAGGAAACAAAGCCGCTGATGTCGATTTCTTCATCGGTCAATACGTTGACAACAACTGGATATACAATATTATCGTCAATCGTAAAACCTTGGTTAGCTTCGTAGCCCACCGCAACATCTAAAACCCCCATCAGCACAAGGCCATTAACCGAGTCTTCTAACGTATAAAGAACACGGTCAATGCCGGTAAAACCTGACGGCGGGGTATAATCCATAGTCTGGTCATCTGTACTATTTATTTGAACTGAGCTCGAGCGACCGTACGGTAGTGTAAGCTCCGTTAATACAAACTCGTCACCTAACGTAAAGCCGACTTTCTCCAATTCGTCCTTCAGTAAAACACTCACATCTTCATTAATCAGTGTTGTTGCACTTACTGGAACCAGTTCGGTTGAGCTAGGATTACTACTTACCGCAATGCGCGTAACCGCAGAACTCGAACCTTCTGAGCTACTACTATCACTCATTGGCGCTTCAGCCATACGGCTCATTGGCGACAATGTTTTAGGAGTCACATGATATCGATAGTCACACACCTTGGTATCAAAGGCCTGAATTACAAACCCTGTTTCCGTCATACTTTCTACTTGGCAGCTATCATCATTAGACAAGACCTCGACTTCACTCAGCGCAAAGCCACCACCCGTTGATGAAAATACCTTTGACGACAGGTCAACCTCGAACGATTCAGCATAGCCAGTCGAGTAGGTAGCATTTTGAGCGGAAAGCGTCGCGCTTTGAGTATTAGGGGAAACACTTGCTGAGCTTCCGGCACTTCCTTCACTGCCCTCTCCACCACACCCAAAAAGGGTAAGCGTAGTAGCGACGACAAAACCCAGGGGAATGCTTCCTCCTGGCTTATTGCTTAAAAGGTTCATATTACTTCTCTTTACTTTTTATTGATTTCAAAATTGATTTTATGATTTGTATTTAATGTTGTATTGGGCATTTACACTTTGCTGATAACAGTGATGCCATGTAGGCTAAAATTAGCACTGAACATGGGTAATGAATGCTGATCGTCCTTGATTAGCATTAATCATTGAAGGCCTATAATTATGTCTATTTTCAGCGTTCCTATTACTGAATAGGCAGTTGCATCTCTTTAGAGTATTTTTTATCGTAAGATGTTACGGTTACATTAAGTTGTTCACTTTGCGTATATTCCGCAAGAGAAAACGTTTTATCCCGACCAGATACAACAGTGAACTTTTGTTTGCATTGCGTATTATTTTCTGTTGTACATGAGTTAACATAAACATCAATTAGCGTATTACTATTATTATCGATGCGTAAATTCTCGCCCTGATTGTAAATCTTATAATCAAAACTTGGCTTTGTCGTAGGCAGAATATAAACCGGTGAAAAACCATAGTTTATCTCGACACCGTGAATTTTCTCTCCCTCTTCTTTATAACGACTAGGAGTAAATGGCAGCATAAACATCAAATCTTTGCTGTTATCGCAAGACGTGTTGTGACATAAGCTACGAACACCCACGTCTTTCTCTTCACCAGGTCTTAAAACTAATCTTGGGTGCGTAAGAGATATTTTCCAATCATCTAGATTGTTTCTTGTATAACTATTACGAACGATTTTGTCGCCATCAATAAACTGAATTTCTTGTACTTTTCCATTAACAAAAATCGGGTGAGACTCATCATTAATAAGTGTCACGACACCATTGCCCTTTTTATCCGCGACGACAATCATCTTGTCGACATTAAAAGCATTGGCAGCAGTAGAAGTCATTGCTGAACAAATTGCGAATACTGTTAATAGATTATATTTAATTTTCATATTTCTCTCTACTAAAAATAATAAATTTTAGGATACTACTCGTCTATTTTGCTCAGCGCGTATATAACACCAAGCGCGAAAATAATGAGTACATACATGTTTAAAATATTTGGTCCGATCATTACTCCGCTCTCTTATATTTGACCTTCATGCATATAATTGAGGTATTAATTAGCATATTTGCGAGCCCAAACGATAAAAGGTGAGTAGCTCGATTGGTGAGCAGTATCGCGCATTCGGATTTAAAGGTATTGGGCACTCTTGAATTTCAAAAACGCAAGATGCGAGATAGCTAAACAAGTGTAGATATCATTTACATTGGCGAGATACTCTCTGCTACAAACAAAGAAACACTGCCAAAAAATTGGCAGTGTTTCTGTTTCAAGGAAGGCAACTTAATCTAAACAGCTAACTTTCGGGTAAAGTATTTTCTCTTCAGGGTAAATCAAATTCAAATCACGATTATTAAGATTTGGATTTGCTTCGACTAATTCATCAAGTGAGCTATCAAATGCTCTTGCAATTCGGTGCAAATAGTCGCCAGGAACCACTCGGTATTCAACTAAACGCTGCTGACACGATGGCGCCTTCTTAATTGGGACAATAGACGCCAATTGGGTTTTCGGCCTTGATACTTGGGTCGACTCTTCAACAAGCTGGTCAACATTGGGCCTTGGGTTAATATCTGAAAGGCCTTCTGCGGCTTCATTGCTTGAAAAACGATAAACCAACAGTGCATTAAATGCGTATAGATCGTCTTGTTGACGAGCTAAATCAAAGACGCCTTGGTAACCAAGGTCGGCGCTCCAATTTTTACTCAATTGGTATTTAAGACCAAGCGATGCCGTAAAATTGGTGTCGTCACTAGAAAACGCGCCCCCGACTCCTGCATACAAGGAGGCAAATTCACTGACGGGTAGCAATAAGTCGGTTTCAACCATTACCGCACGTAAACTATCTATTTCCGAATCAGAAAAAGCAGAATAATCAGCATAGCCAAGTTCAAATAGTACGTTTTCACTAATGTTATATCCAACCGCCGCCTTATAACCAAGTGCTTCAGTCTGTCCCATGTTGTCATCAAATGCAGAAAACGTCATGCCACCACTCATCTGGATAGGCAGCTCCTCTGCTGATACACTTATGGATAAGAACACAGCGATAATCGATGACATTAAGTTCATTTTTTTCATCTTAAATACCAGGCTCCAACATGATCGTTACTTCATCAAAATAATCTCCGGAAACAGCAGAACTGCCCTCAATATCGTAATCAAAGTCTAAAGTAAAGTTAATACTTGTTTGCACTCCAGCTCCTTCTGAAATAGCCGTTGTTTGATACATTAATTGTCCTTCATCAACTAAGTTACCAGAGCTGCACTGATCGCAATGAATGCTGTAAGGAATAACCACACCAGGGTTACTTGAATTAACCAATTCGTATGACTGTAAGGGCATTGTTAAAACAATTCCGTCATTAAAATAGCCGTTCGCTGTAATATCAAATGACGTTGTCGATGTTATTCTTTTGCCAATTGTGTCGTAGACTGGCGTCATGACACCATCTCCACTTACAAAAACACTGTCGAGTTGAACAGGCTGATAATCAAATGAAAACAACATCACTTCATTGATGTTGCGATAAGTCATAATGCCGTCATTTTCATAGTAGTAACGAATATTTACCGGCACTGAAGCTGAATATTGCCCCTCTGGTAGCCCACTTAATGCCGACACTATTTCACTTTCGTTAATATCGAAAATAGGTCTCAGGAAAATAAATGGGCTCGATTTTTGTTTATTAATTAATCGAACAGACGAAACACAGTTTGGACCTTCAACAGTCACAATCGGTAGTGACACTTCATCAAATGAGCACCCACCACCTACCGTATTCGCTGACTGGGCAAATTCAATTCCAGTAGTATTGTATTGAACGCCCGATATATCGATCGATATTGACGGTGAAGTATTCCCATTTCCCCCAATTAAAGTCATCTCTGTTGGAGGTGTACCCGAAAATGTCGCGGCCGCCCAAGCTTCTGAAGCCTGCAACATAGGAGGAGTTTCCCACGTACTTGGCAGCATTTTACCATTGTAACGTGTCACATTGTCCCAACGAACACCACCAGCCTTCACTTCCGCGCGAACTTCAAACGCAGCTTGAGCCATGCTTGTCGTCATTAATGCAATAAACGCTACAATATATAGGATAGGTCTAGGCATTATATTTTACCTCTCGTCACCATTTCTTTCTTTGAATAGCTTCTGTCGTGAGATGTCACGGTAATGGTCAACTCGTTATTTCGCATAGTTTCGGTTAAAGGGAACGTCTTATTCCTTCCCGATACAACCGTAAATTTTTGTTTGCATTGGGCTTTGTTTTCAGCAACACATGCATCTACAAAAAAATTGAGCATGGTATTACTTTTATTTTCGACTCTAAGGCTATCACCGTTGTTGGTTAATTCGTAAGAATAATTCGGTTGTGTTGTAGGAATAATATAAACAGGTGCGAATCCGTAATTAATTTCCACACCACTCACTACTTCACCAGGTCTGTATTTACTTGGAGAAAAAGACAGCATAAACATCAAATCTTTTGAATTATCGCATGCAGCGTTGTGGCATAAACTACGTATGCCAATGTCTTTCTCTTCACCAGGGTTCAAAACTACCTTCTGGTGCGTTAATGACACCTTCCAATCGTTTAAGTTGTCTCTTGTATATTGTTTTTTTTCTACCTGTTCTCCATCAATAATATTTATTTCATCCACCTTTGCTTGGATAAAAATTGGGTGAGACTCGTCGTTGGTTAACGTAACGATACCGTTCCCTTTATCATCAGAGACAATAACCATTTTATCTACCGTAAAAGCTTGTACACTTATAGATAACAATATAGCAGTGAGTGATACTAAATTTAGTAGAACTTTATTGGATTTCATTTCCCACTCCTTAATTAACTTGTGCGACTGGGTATGTAATGGCGTTGGTGCGATAAAGTCGCTTTGCCAACAGTTTTAACTGATCGATATCTCTTTTATGAAGCGCTATTGTTTCCGCCATGTTTATAGATTCATGCGCTATATAAATTGCCTTAAACGAACCCACTTCTTTCTGAATAATTCGATAACCGTGTGACTCGAGCTTTTTAAGCGCTTTATTCAGTTCAATCGAGCTTTCGTATGCACCTAAATACATCGCTTGTAGTCGTTCATCTGCATCAATCAAATCTATCTGCTTTTCTTGAGCTATTGGCAAACAATAGTTTTGACCAAAGTTCATCTGATTTGTTGAAGTAAATTCATAAGGCAGTAAGCATTGGCTTTCTTTCGCTGACAATTCAAAGTTCATGCCTTCCAATACGGTTACTCTATAAACACCGTCGGCCATTTCATTGACTTCAATACAACCTTCTCCATGACACTCCACTTCTGTAATCGGCTGTTCTGATATGTCATTAAAGGCGCTGACAAACGAAACGACGCGACTAACTCTTGGCTCAATAGAAGCAACCGTACCTGGGTGTGTAAACACGGTTACGTTACTATCACCAGAGTTGTAAAGATCAACGCTCTCTGAATCAAATTTCGCACGATATTGACTATAGTCTTCCAAAGGCACAATTGTTTCATCGTTATATACGATGAACTTACTGTTGTTTCGCCCTTCTTTTTTAAGAGAGAAGTAACCTTTTTCATCAAACGTCTGCTCTGTATTCTGCGACTGATGAATATCGACAAGCGTATAAGACATTGCCGCTTTATCGGTAATATAAACGCCGTCTGTCGTCACGATTTGAGTGCTAGACAAGCCAGCATTGATACCACTCGTGCCATTGGTGGACGTATGGGCGGAGGCATTCATTCGAGCGTATTTAGTCGTGCCACTGGTCGCCAATAACGCATCTTGATACATATCATCCTGTTGTCGATCGTAGGTGTTACTCACCTCAAGCGACGTATTAAAGGAGTCTGAGTCAATTAACTGATTTCGTCTTACTGTTGTTTTAAATTGATTAATGTCATCACTATCACTCGTCAGGCCCATGATAGTTTCTACTGTGTCTGACAACGGGACACTCCATAACAAATTAACTGATATGTCGTCCGTCGCCTCAGAGTAATCGACGTTAATATTAACTCGCGAATCTAAAACTGTGGGCGTGCTGTAACCAACGGAAATAAACTGCTGTTCCTGTTCATCCGAGTTACCTAAATTGTCTAACTGCTTGTCGTTATTAAGCGAGTAAACCGCATACATAGATTGTCCACCGCGGAAGCTGTACGAAGAATTCAACGATAGACGTGAATAATCGGCATATCCGTACATATAAGAAGCAACTGGATCACCAAGTTCATTATCGAGAGACTCATAAGATAGACTTAAATAAGGGATACCGATATTAGCATTAAAGTGAGATGCGTCTTCGAATTGGCTGTACACAGCTTCAGTACTCAAATCCCAATCAATCAGATTGTATGCACCACCAACGGTGTACATAGTGCCACTGTCCGTGACCAAGCCGCCCAAGCCTACTTGCAACGAACGGGTGAGTTGGTAGTTAGCTAATGCCTTGCCATAAACATCGTCTTCAATATTTTGAATGCCATGTTCCGTGTAGTCGTAATGGCTTCCTGAAAACATACCCGCAGTGGCAACGAAATCCACTTCCCCCTGAGTCAGAGAGTCACCTTTGGTGTTATATACTTGATAAGTCTGGGTATTAACAACTTGCCCACCACTTGTCACCTCAAGTACAGCTTCATAGCGACCAGATGGTAACTTGCTGTAAGGAATTGAGTTCTGCCCTTCTGGTACGTTATCTTGAAAAATCAATCGACCATCACGAAGAACTTGTACACCGCCACTTGTTGGCGCATAAAAGCTCAATACTTTGTCGTTATTATGTCCGCCTACGAGCAACTTTTTAGAGGTACCTACCGTGAGCGAGTTTTGAGCAACTCGAGCGGTGTTATTCAGGAAGTCAGTTGAGTTAACCTCTGGCTCAAATTCAAAATGACCCGCTTTTATTGAGTAAGAATCGATATCTAAATGATATGCCGCTTCATACAATTCAGAACCGTTATCACTGTTGTTGGCATTGAAATCAGTTTTGAGGTATCCGTAAGGTAGCCCCAGTGTCGTTTCATTATTTAAAGAAACGATTGAGTCTTGATCTTGATATTCACTCACGTACAGATCAAATGAATTGATTAACCCATTGTGTTGACTCAGAGACGAGTGGTATACCAGTTCTTCATCGAGATTCGAGTATGACAAAACCTGTGGAGATACAAAAAGATAGACTTCTTGATCGTTATAGTTATGAACGATCTCAAACGTTTCTGGGTACAACTCACACTCATCGAGCTTACCTAAACACTCAGACTGATCTTGTATGCCAACCATTAATTGATCTATGATCTTCTGCTGGTACTCAGCCGACACTGTATTATCATTTAAATAGTCAGATACCTGTGCGATCGCTTTTTTATTATTCGAGTCTAATTTTAACGTGTTAAACGACGTTAAAAATGGGATCGGTGAAGTAAGGGAACCATCTAAGTTACGTATACGGACTGTTGACTCTTTCAATTCAAACAGTTCTTCAAAACCTTCAAGAACATTTTGACTATAACTTGAATACGAATACACAGGCAATAACACTAAAATTGCCATTGTTATGAGTTTGAACCTGAACATTATATATCTACCTCTATATTGAACTCTATCTCACCATTACACCTCTCCGCTTGGCCCGCTGTGATGATATCTTTAAATGACTGAAAACTTAATATAATGTCATGCTCACTATACTTATTGTCGCCATCATTTAAATTGAAATTTGAAAAAGAGACGGATTCACCCTCTGACAAACTTTTCCCGTCAATCGTTAATGTAACGAAATCATCCTGAACATTGCTCACTCCAGAGTAGTCCGTACAAATTGACGTATTTTTTGTTAACGTTGAAATATAAGGAATATCCGAAGACTCAAAAGGTATATCTGTTTCAATTCTTAATGTGGTATTAACATCATCAAATTTTGTTTTGTCTTGATTTGACGTCAACTCCAGAACTGCCGGAATAAATTCAACAGAATTAATTGAATTTGTATAAAGTTTGCCTACATCGAGGCTCGTAGTAATGTAAAGCACTTTGAAATCGGCGTTGGCATTCATACTCATGAAAGCCAATAGTATTAAAACTTTTTTCATATTGACTACCATCGTAGAGAAATAAGGCTCGTAATTACTACGAGCCTTTGAATCGGGAATTTTCTACAAATTAAACAAGGTCAGCCATAACCGTTACTGATGCTTGAACAGTAGTTCCACCTACTTCAGATTCAGGTAATACAGCAGTCTGCTTAACTTTAGTTGAAATAGTTTCTTCACCAGAAACAACATCACCAACGGCTACTGGTGCACCATTTACATTAATCTCAACAGCTTGAGATGGGTTTGCCACACCGTCAAAAGCTACTGATGCATCAACTAGAGTCCAGTTAGCTGAAGCTAATGCACCAACAACAGGAGTAACAGCATCACCATCATTTAAGTGAGACTCAAGTACGATAGTATCTGATTCAAACACACCGTCTGAGCTTGGAGTGATAGTACCGTTAAGCGCTGTTGTATCACCTCCTAGGCCAGTGATGATAAGTGCATCTGATGCGCTAGTTGTTGGAACAACGCCGTTCCATATAACAGTAGCATTTGAAGATGCGTTAGCACCTGCACTTACTGCCATACCCATAAGAAGAACTGATGCTAGTGCGCTTTTTTTGAAGTTAAACATTTTACTTTCCTTTAAAGATTAAATATTTCATAAATTAGTAATCCCGCTCCTGCGTTTAAATTTGTTAACGCTCATCGGTGACAGGACGAAATAAATTATGCGGAACACTGGAAAAGAAATATTGGGCATTTGAAAATTCCATTTGCCGAAAATGCCGATTCGATAAAACCATCAACAGTAAAGCTAGTAATACCTACCTTCGTTTTATCTACATCTATAATAAAAACCTGCCCGATAAGCTATAGTTTAAATTCTAATAAAAGAAGATTGAATTACATAAGCAATCGAACAATACTTACCATAATAGAGATTATCGAGGACAAAGAATGCCACTCACGTTTGCACACTTCTTAGAACAAGCCAGAAAGGAGCGAGGTTTAACACAGCAGGAGATGCTTGAGTTACTGCTTGAGGCCGACCCGACATTGTCTAAGCTCGACCTCAGGGCAAGATTACGAAGCCCCTTGCCCTGCAAGGACTTGCGAAAGGTAAGCGTTATTGCGGTTCGCTTTTTTCTGCTTTCTTTTGATCCCTGCTTTGAAGCTGATTTCTTCCGTCAGCAGATTTAAAGCTATATGTATTATAACTGCTAAATTCTCACCGGCTTGCTCTCGACGTATCCGACATTCATCTTC
>NZ_JBFSUX010000091.1:0-10327 GCF_041467595.1 Vibrio sp. 10N.247.311.13
GTTGAGTCTTTTTGTTTTCGGCCGTTGGCCGCTCAGGCGACACCGTCGCCGGTTCTACTTATAGCAGTTTGTAGCAATTTGTATATAAGATGCCGTGGGATTTATTTATCTAACATATCGACGATTGAACCATTGTTCGTTATAGAGGGGGATAGGTGTGACCTCTCTTCTATTCAACTTTTTGCTCGCTTTTAACCAATACCAATTTAGCGTCAGTATTCGCTTACCTGCAGCAAACAAGTGCCAGATACAACTCTGGCACTTCAAAAACTAAGATTAAAAATTAAAACGTTAAACTCTAAACGCTCAACTTTAAGGATTTGAGACGCAGGACGTGTAGGCCACCTCGTTCTTATTAAGGGTGAAGTCGGTACCTAAGAGGAGGTCAACGTTGAAATAGGACTCAGCACCGTCACTTAACATCGTCCAGTAGTTGCGAGACGGCCAACCGCGCGCGGTAGACATACTGCCGTATACTTTGAATAGTTCGATTTGTAACTCGTCAAGTGTTGCTAATCCCCAGTTAGTTCGTCCGCCTAGACTATTGGTATTGTAGGTATCGCAAAGTGTGTTTGCATTATTCCAGTTAAATAGGTAAAAACCACCTACTGGACCTGCAAATTCATTATAGATTCCATTTGTTGCTTCACTTCCATCAATACTATTTAAGTATGCTACTGATGGTGTATTGGTAAATAATTTTCCGTTGCCTGTATCGAACAGATCAAGACATGCATCAGCTAAGTCACCACATATATAAAAAGAAGAACTCGCGTTTATTGAAGCATCACTCACCAGGTGAGTCATTACATTTCCGTCGCCATATATTTCATGGGTTGTCAGCACACCAGAAGACGATTCAACCGAAAAGAGGGACTCATTGTCAGTAGACCAAAACAATGGCAAATTCACACCAGAGAAATCTATCCAGTTCCCATTCAATTTATATTCAACAGTCAGCTGATATTCACTTGAAGCCTTTAATTCACCGCTTTGAGCGATTCTAATATTGATATCATCTGAGTTAAGACATGTCACTAATTTACCGGTCCAAGGCGTTACGGCTTCCCCTTGGCCAGTAGCCAAATCGTAAGCAATAAAACCGGTATTACTCTCCGATGTTGATGACCAATAAGAGTCTTGCCCCGACCATTTCGCGTCACTCGCAAAAATAGCACCTTGTTGAGCATACAAACTGGCTAGCTCAATACTTGTTGGAAGACGTGCCCCCATACTTTGGCACAAACCATCCGCACTTTCCCAGTGAATCAATGGTTGTTCATAACCACTAATTGCCGCTAGCCCATCACCGGTCACAGACCCTGTGATATCCACCCTCGCATCCTCAGCTTGTTCCGTATTGATTGGCGCGAAGAATAGGAGAGCGTCTCCGGTGACAAAAACATCTTTAAGCTGAGAAACAACTTTAATTTTAATTAAACCAACGGCTAACCCACCTTTATGATCGGACAGCGTGTAAGCAACGGTATAATACCCTGGAGCAGAGGCCGTAAATTTAAAGGTAGAATTAACCAAATCCTTCGATGGTAACTCAGTAGGAGCATCCGCTACCGCAGAAGCGTTAAATACCCGCACATCGGTTAATTGAAGAAAATCACCATCAATATCTTTTAAATAACGTATGTTAGAAGCACCACTGTCTGTCACTAAATAAACACAATTTGACGTAGGCGTTGTTACATCACAATCATTGATAACCGTCCCTTCACTATCTATCAAACCGGGTTGAAAATAATCCGTAATATCTATTTCAGTCTCTGTATTCGTTTCAACATACGAATATTCAACATTTCCATTCGTATCATACGTTCCATGATAGATATCAAATGTAGGAGGAATATGATTATGGGTATAGGAAGACACTGAGATAAAAATGCTACCCACACTTAAATCACCATTACTATCCTCAAAGGTATAAACCAACTGAGAGACACCGACATCCGCCTCATCACTGCTCGCAATATAGCGAATGGTATTACTTGAGCTATCAACCGTCACCGAGCCACTGCCAACAACCGATACATTGGATTGCAACGTCAAATTATTTGGGTTATCAAGAACAATATCTAGTTCTTGACTTAATTCTATTCCATCACTTATTGGCGTTAAGTGAGTTAGGGTTGCGTTTCTTTCAATCATAGTCACTTGCAACACACCTTGTTGCTCTGTTGTTCTATCTAAATCGCTAACCGCATATTGATAAACACAAACCCCTTGTGTTTGAGCATCTATGCTGACCTTAAACTCACTTAACTGTATATTGTTACATTCTGCGGCGTTATCAACACTCACAACGGTTTGCAATAGTAAGGGGTTATTGTCATTTGAGGAGACTGAATTTGCTATATCTATAACCGCCACATCACCTCTGTGAACATAGGTAGCAATATCTTCTGTATAAATGTTTACATCCGCAAGGACTGAATCCGGATTAGAGTCAACCGTATCCGTAGAAGCGCCCGAACTTCCTCCCTCACCACAACCCTGTAAACTCTGAAAAATAACGGTCACTAACACAAGTCGACCCAATTTAATTAAACTATGAATCATAATAATTATTCCACAATAATTTAAAATACATTTATATAAATAAAGCCATAAAAATTAATTACATCATTCATAGACCGAATTCATTAATTACAAAACCATTTATTACTCTAATAAATAAATTTGACTTTAGGGTAAAATTCACTTTATGAATTTCTTTATTTCTAAAATTCATTTAAAAAATTAGAGTAAAAGTCTCACAAAAATAAATAGCATTACTAATTTATATATTATTAATAGTTATAGGGTTATTGGTACATAATACGAGTATAAAACTGAATAGCGTGACCGTATCTATTTCCGTATAAATGCAGGCCAATCAATTCATAGCCGTCTTTAAGATAAAATGTATCGCTCGTTCTACTTGAATTTCTCGAATCATTGTAGTTACCACATTCTTTAGTTTTACCATCAAGGTAATCAAATTTCATACTGAGTATTTCTGTACCACCACCTTGTTTATCATTGTAATAGTTACCCCATTCTACCCTGATATTCCTTACACCAAGCATAGGTATATCATCTTTACTCCCGCCAGTTCCTCCTACAAGATTATGCGAGCCGTCAGCGTTAACCACACCAAAGGCATCCACTATCGCACCACAACGCAATAGCATTTGAGGGTCAACACTATTTAAATCAGCAGCAAGCTTAGTGCCATCGATAGGGACAGAAGGGTATTTTGAATCAGCATCTCGAATATCACCGTAAACTCCCGAAATAATTTCATGTTCAATAAAGAACCGACCACTTTGTGTTGATACCGAAGGGTCACTATTTAAATACACTGATACATACCCTTCACCATGTTGATCGTGAGTAGATAAATACCCATTATTGTCTACCGTAAATAATGGAGCATTATCTGTAGACCATGTCCACGGCATACCGCTGTTTGTGTAATTGATCCAACTGCCTCCCAGCCAGTATTCGACTGATAATTGATAATCGGATTCTGCGTGTATTTCTCCTCCTTGAGGAATACGAATTTGCATACCTGAACCGCCACCAACGACACAAGTAACAAGCTTTCCAGCTAGCAACTCAGCTGATTCTTCTTGACCCGATTTGAGATCGTAAGTAGCAGCAGTCCCATCACTGTTATCATTTGATGTCCAATAGGATTCCTGAGCAGACCACTTAGCATTGTCACTTTGATATATATGGCCTTCTTGCTTGAACAAGGCGGCTAGTTCATCATTTGTAGGTAAGCGTGCCCCCATACTCTGACACATTCCTTCAGCATGTTCCCACATAATAAGTGGCTGTTTATACTGACTAATAGCATCAACACCGTCACCCAACACAAATCCAGCCGTCTTGATTCTTGCATCTTGTGCTTGCTGGTAATTAATCGGGCTTAAAAACAGACTCTCCGTTTCCTCTACATAGACATCTTTTAATTGAGAAATCACTTTTATATCGATTAATCCTACCGCTAAGCCACCTTTATGATCAGACAACGTATAAGCAACAACATAGTTTGCAGGTGTACCTGCAGAAAATTGAAAAGTAGAGCCAACAAAGTCGTTAGAATCTAGTACGGTAGGCGCATTGACTTTTGCATAAGCATTAAACACACGAACATCAACCAACTGGAGAAAGTCATCATCCGCATCTTTTAGGTAACGAACATTAGGGTCGGTGGTACTATCGGTAATCAAATAAACGCAATTTTCTGAAGGTGAAGGGGCACAATTTTTAATAAGGTTACCGTCACTATCTTTAAGGCCTGGTTGAAGGTAATCAATAAGATCAATGGTAATTTCTTCATTGGTTTTAACCTCGGTATATTCGAACACCGATTCTTGATCTGAACTCCAAATGCCGTGTTGAAAGTCAAAAGTAGGAGGAACATTATTATTGGCATAAGTTGAAGAAGTTGAAGAAACAGCAATAAACACATTACCAACACTTAAATTACCATCATCATCTGAAAAACTATAAATTAAACGAGACACACCAGCATCGGCTTCATTATTACTGGCTATAAATTGAATTTCGTTCGCTTGGGTATCTACAGAGGTAACGGTTCCAGAGCCAGTTAAAGAGACACTCGGTTGCAATAACAGATCATCACTTCCATTAAGCGTTATAGTTAACTCGTCACCCGATTCTATAGCATAGGTTAGTGGATTTAAGTTCTTTAATGTTGCATTTTCTTCCAGCATCGCCACTTGCAATAATCCGTCTTGTTCAACCTCATTAGCTGAATCGGTGATGGAATATTGATAAACACAAACACCCGATGTTTGTGCTTCAATAGACACATTCAAATTGCCAATTTGTGTCGTATCGCATAAAGGGTTGGTGACAAGAGTGGTTACTGTTTGTAGGGTTACCGGGCTGTTGTCACTAGAGTGCACTGAATTGGCAAGATTAATAACAGCAGTGTCGCCTTTGTACATCGAAGTTAAAATGTCTTCCGCAGTAATACTAACCGGCGAAGCAACGTTGGATATGGCAGTATCGCTAGCATTATTATCACTATCACCCTGACCACAACCAAACAAACTTTGAACAAGCGCTACAATCAGAAAAAAACGACAAACTCTAGTAAAATTATTAATCATAAACCTATTCCAAATTTATTTTTTTGTATCGTAAAGCAACTAAAACAGTGCCAATATGCCCATCAAAAGACGATATCGTTTAGTCATTAGCAATAGATTCAATATGTTAATGTTCATATTACAAAGTAAAATAAAAACATCATATTAGTTAAAATGATTGTACTGAATTCATTACTAATAATGAATTTAATAATATTTATTATTTACGACCCCAAAAATATATAGTCATAACTAACTTCTCACTAGGCAATAAAAAAATAAAATCATTCCAAATACCTAGCTTTATAATTAAATACTGATATTATCAATTTAAATATCAGCATTTAATGACTTTCCAAATAAGAAACCTTGATACCCTGATAAGTTGGTGCGGGTTCGCTTATAGAGTACCCGGTGGAAATCTGACTGAGATTGTATTCTCTCTATAATTACATTGAAATTATTCTGTGAGCTATTCAAGAATAAATTTAATTTATTCTCTTGTTTTTTATTAATTGGTACTTCTACTTTTACATAATCGTATATAAACAGTTCTGACTCTCTGAAATCAGAGTCATAAATATCGTAATCATCTGCAGCTAACTTAACGTTATTTTCTGATAATTCTTTTAAAGCTGAATAAATTTCAGGGCAAGCCCAACAAACACTGATTTCTCTTTCTGTTACTTCTAAAACCAGATCAATATTTAGTGCTTTTAAGTTATCTTTAAAATTTATTATCTCATTAACAATGATTCTATTACATACGCAACTTCTCTCTATATTTATAAAGAGTTTTTTATCTTTCAATAAAGAAGTAAGCTCTTGGTTACTAGTACTATTTAGTTTAGCATTTAACCTTTTTAAGAGGTCAAGAAACAAAAAAGGGGAATTAAGTTCTTTTTCAAACAAGAACTTAGCATCTTCTACTGATAACCAAATAATGTTGACTAGGCATTCATAACCTATAATATTTTTAACGGAATCTACAATAGATTCTAATTTGTAGTTAACGCTAATTAAAGATTTATAACTATCATTATTTAATACTGAATATAGTTCTTTACAACTCATTACTTAATCCCTCTGTCAGCTTTACAAATATTACCGTCAGGTATAATTAATAAATAGCCATGCTTTCTTATGCAGACAATGTCATACCCATCAGGTAGGAATTTTTTTGCGTGATGTACAAGCTGTGGGATACTGCTCTCACCAACAATACTATGAGGCCAAACAAACTTTTTTAATTCCTCTGTAGAAAAAACAACGCCTTCTCCTCGAGAACTAAGGATACACAGAAGCCTCTGATGTTTATTAGATGCACCACAATCTTCCCGTAACTTCACAAGATTATATCCAGAATATTGGTGGTTGTTTTCAATACATTCTTTACAACTATCAAATAGACATTTTTTCATTGTTCATATCTCTATTAAGTCAACATTTGGAAATATACTTAATTTTATTGACGATATACATATAATAATATTTATTATTATATGTATATCGTCACCCTATCGTATAAATATAAACCTCAATAATTATAAAGTATTACTTATTACCCATTTAAAATAGTTATTAGTTGAAGGCTCAGTATTTATAATGCCTATTAATAAATATCTAACCAGATTAATCTATAGAATCTCCCTATCAAATAGATAGCATCAAACAATTTAACTCTCCTTTCTCATTCATCTATCCTAATTAAATGAATGAGTAGCAGAGTGGAACGAAACATGAAAAAAAGCGCATTAGTCGTTGAAGGTGGTGCAATGAGAGGGATTTTTGCCAGTGGAGTGCTAGACGCATTTATGGAAAAAAATTATCTACCCTACGATTTTACTATTGGCGTGTCAGCAGGTGCTTCTAATCTCATCGGCTATCTTTCACATTCTCCGCAACGGAGCTATGAAGTCATTACCCAATTAGCCACAGATAACGGATTCTACAATCTAACTCGTTTTGCTAAAGGAGGAAACCTTACTGATGTAAAATGGCTGTTGCAAGAATCGAATAAACGTTACCCACTAAACCTCGACCAACTGTTTACAAGCATTCCAATGTACGCAGCCGTGACAAATATAGACACAGGAAATGCCGATTACTATGATATAACACCAGAGACACTTGAAGACATTATTGAAGCCACAACAGCGCTTCCCATCGCTTACCGCCAAACACCTTGTTTCTCTGGTGGCTGCTATACCGATGGTGGTGTAGCCGATTCTATACCGGTTAGAGAAGCTTATCGGCGCGGAGCTCGTGATATTACTGTCATTTTATCTCATCCTTTAAGTTATCAAATGAAAGCAACAAAATATCCGTGGTTGATGAAAAAGTTGCTCTCTAAATATCCAAATATTGCAGAATCAATGCTTGTTCGTGCGGATAACTACAATCAATCTCTGAACTTCATTAGAAATCCACCTAAAGACGCAATCTTACGAGTGATTGCTCCTCCGGAGACTTTTAAAGTTAAACGAATGACAATGAATAAAGACATTCTTGATCATGGTTACCTATTGGGTAGAAAAGCCGGCGAGGAACATTTGTCGATAAAGAATGGGATATATGGTCTCGATAGTGAAAATTGCCACTTTTGTTTTTAGCCACATCAGCAGAATCGAAACAACAAGTTAAACGATTCTGCTCACTTTACCTTACTCCGTTATTTCTCCATCATTACTTCACAATCTCAGTTCAAAGTTCAGGGTAAATTTAAACTTGGACTTAAGCCTAAATGATCTCGACTTTTCATTCACATCAACCTTTTTTATCACAATTGAAATGCTCTGTTTATCCCTCACAACAAACGGCACTAAAGTGCCCATCCCAATCAAAGCATCTTTCCTTGCTACCAATGTTGAGGTGCCAGTCCTCTTTAAAATGTTATTTCAAGCGAGTGCTTTTACTGGGGTTTATATGGTGTGTGTCCCCTTTAGGTAATGCGGCGGAAATTGCTCATGTAACTTTTGATGTAGGGAATGGCGAAAGATATGAATCGGACGTTTTATTACCTAATACTGATGATGTGAAAGGTTCAATGACGGAACAAGATCAATTGATCTATCAGTCACTTCATTCGGTGACTATGATGACTGAATTACGCAATATAGAAGAATCGACAGTTCCTGTTACAAAGTTAGTCACTTATGGATTGACACTGCACAGTCAGATTCTGGACTCTCGCCAAGACTTATATCGATTCACGCTTGAATACATGGGGCAACCAACCTTACTATCATCAACGGATTTAAACACGATTGTCTTCAAAGGGTCGCCTGAAGATATAATATATCAAGTTAATTTTACCCTACAACCCGACGTACCAGTATGTAATCAAGTAACTAAAACAGTAGCAAAGACTGACACTTTTACGTCTACTTTGTGTATAAGTTTAAAATAGACAATATGCTTTGTTTGATATTTTCTGACCTAGCATCACACAGTAGTGATGATTAATACTATTGGATTATCAGAACTATTTACAGTGTACAATCACTATTGTGTGGTCAGCATTTCTAGTAATTTAGGCAGTAATGGATGTTGAATATTTTTTGGTTGAACCAAAAATTACCCCATACCGGTTGATACCGCTTCATCGTAAAGTCTAACCAAACGTTTTGCTTTTAAATCTTGCTCGGCTAATTTGATATCGCCAATGGCAATACCAAAGCCTTGAATTGCCGCATTCATTGCCTGATCTAATGTCTGAAAGTGTTGATTGTTTTTACTGGATACCCCTTTTATTTGCCAATGATTTAGCCATGCTTTCCAATCAGTTTGTTCTACATTTGCGTGTAGCCACGTAAATTGGGCAATGCGTATTTTTAGCTCATTGGCCTCTAACTCACCAGCTATTGGCGCGTTAATTTGTTCCATTATATTTGGAGTACAAACTGGTGACAGCTGTTCTTGGAATAACAATTGGGATTCAGTTAAGGATGATTTTGATGCTTGGCCATAAATAATAGTCGCGTCAAAAACATCAAAATTAGGCGCAACAAAATGAGTAATAGTTGAAGTAAGTTCGACTTTTATATCAGGGTAAAATTTTTGAAATTCCATTAATTTTGGTAGCAACCAAGAGGTAATACAGCTTGGGGCGTGCGACGTGAAGTCGTATGAAGCGCTGTTCACCGCTAAACGAGTGAACCATCTGTATCACCAGATGAACCTAGGAGCCTGAATAAAGTAGCGGCTTTGACAATGTAACGAAGGTTGGTATTTTCCAATCGGGATTGAAATCGTGAGAGAACGATCCTCCTGATAACCACAACATCGGGTGAGTGCTAGGTAGTCAGCATGATGAACATAAGTGAATCCGCGTAAGGTGCGTTATATGATGAAACAGCGGAAGTGGTTAATACGCTGTAGCCAAAAGGCACGAGAGTCGGAAAGAGATTGCCCCATGCTCTTTCGTGATCATTGAACTCTCCGCACCATAGCGGGCATCTAAACTGACATTGCGTGACATACGGAACACGGTAAGCCTGTATCTCTCCCTACGGGAAAGCCCCTGTGGCCGATAATGATGCGGGTAGAGGAGGTTGGAAAAAGCAAAGGCTGCATTGTAATGACGCAGATACAGGTTTGTGCCTGATCACGAAAGTGAGCCCACTTCCAACTGGTCTCTCGTTGCGAGAGAGTTTGAAGAACTTTATTAAGGAAGAAAAGCAAATGACGATTTCGAATGAGATTAGTGCATCTTCTGACAGTGCACTGTGGCAATCCATTAACTGGAAGGCCGTAGAGGCGAACGTCTTAAAGCTTCAAATGCGTATCGCAAAGGCAACTAGAGACGGTAAACACGGCAAAGCAAAAGCATTGCAGTGGATACTGACTCACTCTCGCTCAGCAAAACTTCTTGCTGTTAAGCGAGTTTCTCAAAATAAAGGCAGTAATACGCCTGGAATAGACGGCGTTGTCTGGAATACAGACACGCGTCGTATGAAAGCAGTAAATCAACTGAGTCGGAAAGCTTACCAAGCGAAACCACTCTGGCGTATCTATATCCCCAAAAAGAATGGCAAGCTTCGACCTCTGGGCATCCCATGCATGATAGACAGAGCACAACAAGCGCTACACCTATTATCGCTAGAGCCTATATCAGAAACAACTGCCGACCCGAATAGTTATGGCTTTAGAACAAATCGTAGCACGGCTGACGCTGTCGACCAGTGCTTCAAGTGTTTGGCTTTAAA
>NZ_JBFSUX010000092.1:0-9948 GCF_041467595.1 Vibrio sp. 10N.247.311.13
GTACAAACGTGGCTTCGGTGTACCAACACTTATCGCTGTTCACCCAGAAAACGACCCTAAAGGCGAAGGTTGGGATATCGCTAAAGCTTGGGCTGCAGGTACTGGTGGTCACCGTGCAGGTTGCCTAGAGTCTTCTTTCGTAGCAGAAGTTAAATCTGACCTGATGGGTGAGCAAACTATCCTTTGTGGCATGCTACAAGCGGGTTCTATCGTATCTTACGAGAAGATGATTGCTGATGGCATCGAACCTGGCTACGCAGGCAAGCTTCTACAATACGGTTGGGAAACGATTACTGAAGCACTTAAGTTTGGTGGCGTAACTCACATGATGGATCGCCTATCTAACCCGGCTAAAGTTAAAGCGTTTGAGCTTTCTGAAGAGCTTAAAGACCTAATGCGTCCGCTTTACAACAAGCACATGGATGACATCATCTCTGGTCACTTCTCTAGCACAATGATGGCTGACTGGGCGAACGATGACGTGAACCTACTAGGCTGGCGTGAAGAGACAGGCGAAACTGCATTCGAAAACTACCCAGCTTCTGACGTAGAAATCTCAGAGCAAGAGTACTTCGACAACGGTATCCTAATGGTTGCTATGGTTCGTGCCGGTGTTGAGCTAGCATTCGAAGCTATGACGGCATCAGGCATCATTGATGAGTCTGCTTACTACGAATCTCTACATGAGCTTCCACTAATCGCAAACACAGTTGCTCGTAAGCGTCTTTACGAAATGAACGTTGTAATCTCTGATACTGCTGAGTACGGTAACTACCTATTCGCTAACGTAGCAACACCGCTACTACGTGAGAAGTTCATGCCTTCAGTAGCAACGGACGTCATCGGCCGTGGTCTAGGTGAGACATCTAACCAAGTTGATAACGCTAAGCTAATTGAAGTAAACGAAGCTATCCGTAACCACCCTGTAGAATACATTGGTGAAGAGCTACGTAGCTACATGAGCGACATGAAGCGTATCGCTGTTGGCGGTTAATCTTCCAGTTCATCACTGAATAAAAATAGCCCTGAACATTTGTTCGGGGCTTTTTTATGCTTGCAACTATTTTACCGGTGAAGGCTTGATAGATTGAGGAAAAAATAAAGGCTTACCCGAAGGTAAGCCTTTATTCGAACTTGAACTGATTGAAAAAAATGACTATTTGTCTGAAAGCTTTGCTTCTAGTTCAGCCAGTTTTTGTTCCATTTCAGTGAGCTTCTGGCGAGTGCGAAGCAGTACTTGTGTTTGAACATCAAACTCTTCACGGCTCACAACGTCTAGCTTGTTGAGTTGGCCTTGGATAACTTGGCGAACTTTTTGGTCTACGTCTGAACCAAGCTCTTTTACTGGTTGAGGCATAGAATCGTGGATCTGCTTAGCAATTTGCTCTAGTTTTTTTGGATCAAACATATCAATTAAAACTCCTTAATATTTATCACTATTCTATTTAATCACATCAAAGATGTCGCCTATGGCGTACAAAAAAAGGCCACCGAAGTAGCCTTTTTATTGTTAATACGACAGGGAAATTACTTATTGTTAGCTAATTCTCTGTGCGCCGCTTTTGCTTCATCAACACGGGCCAGCTTCTCGAGATCTTTATCTTCGAGGAAAACTGGAATTGGTTTATGTTTTTCGGCTAAGTAGCTATAAATAACCGGTAGAACAAACAGCGTAAACAGCGTACCAATCGCCAGACCAGCAACGATAACAATACCGATACTAAAGCGCTGAGCTGCACCTGCACCCGTGGCGTACATCAATGGGATCAGGCCTGCAATCATCGCCGCTGTTGTCATTAGGATTGGACGTAGACGTACCCTTGCCGCCTCCATAACCGCCTCTTTGCGTGATAATTTATTATGCAGCTGCTCTTCTTTTGCTACCTCACAGATCAAGATACCGTGCTTGGTAATCAGACCAACCAAGGTAATCAGCCCCACTTGCGAGTAGATGTTCATCGTCGCTGCGCCCCAAGCGAGCGCAATCAATGCACCACATATTGCGAGTGGCACCGACACCATGATAACCAATGGATCTTTTAACGACTCAAATTGAATCGCCAGAACCAAGAAGATGATCGCCAGTGCTAAACCGAACGTCACATACAGTGCGCTGCCTTCTGTTACAAACTGACGCGACTCACCCATGTAGTCATGGTTATAGCCTGCAGGTAATTTGGTTTGGGCAATGTTTTCAAACCAGTTTACCGCATCACCCATCGCCGCGCCCGGCATAGGAACCGCACCGACCGTCGCTGAGTTCAACTGGTTGAAGTGAGGAAGAGAGCGAGGCTCTGCCACCACATCAATTGTTACCAAGCTACCGAGAGGAACAGCATCACCATTGCTGGCTCGAACGTAGTAATGATTCATTGACTCTGGGTTTAAGCGGAACTTACGCTCAACCTGAGGGATCACTTCATAAGAACGACCGTTGAGGTCAATACGGTTAACGTAACCATCCGACATCATGGTGCTTAGGGTGACACCGATATCTTGCATCGTTACCCCATAAGCGCCCGCCATATCTTTATCAATTTGAATCTTCATCGTTGCTGAATCGTAGTTCAAATCAAGGTCAGAGTAGACAAAGAGAGGGCTATCTTTCACATCCGTTAAAATATCGGTTGCGATAGCGAATAAGCTCTCAAAGCTGCTTGGTGTGGTAATCACAAACTGGAGTGGTAGACCAGAACCGGCACCCGGCAACTCTGGCATTTGGAACGCGGTTACTGCCATGCCTGGGATATCTTGTAGCAATCCACTGATACGGTTCGTTACCTCAGATTGGCTAGCCGTGCGCTCACTCCATGGCACCATTGAGGCAATACCAAATGCTTGGTTTGAGTTTGGTACACCAGTGAAGGATTGAGCGTATTGGATTTCAGGCTGGGTCACCAAGATACCGCTCACGTCATCCATCGTGTTACTTAGGTAGTCTAGGTTAGCCGTTGATTGACCAGTACCAATCATCATCACCACCCCTTTATCTTCTGCAGGGGCAAGTTCACTTGGGATGAATTTAAACAGCATCGGCAAGCTTAAAAATACAATGACCGCAAAGCCAATGATAACCGGACGATGATCCATGATCGCATGCAGCATCTTAGAGTAACGGCCTGTCATACGATCAAGTACGCTGTGTACCTTCAGTTCAAACTTACTCGGCTGTGCATTTTCTTTTAGCAGCTTTGAACACATCATTGGAGACAGTGTTAAAGCGATGATTCCAGAAACAAATACCGAGCCAGCGAGGGTTAATGCGAACTCTTTAAACAGCGAGCCTGTGATACCACCCATCATTGCGATAGGGGCATAAACCGCGCCCAATGTCAGTGTCATTGCAATAACCGGTACTGCAATTTCACGGGTACCAATGATGGCAGCCCTGAAAGGAGATTCCCCCAATTTGACGTGTCGATCGACGTTTTCCAGTACTACGATTGCATCATCAACCACTAGACCGATTGCTAATACCATCGCCAGTAGCGTCATTAAGTTCCATGAGAAACCCATGACTTGCATCACCATCGCAACACCAACCAGCGATAAAGGGATGGTTACGATAGGAATGATAACCGCACGCAATGAGCCTAAGAATAGCGTGATAACCACTAATACAATCAGCGCGGCTTCAACAATCGTGTGTATAACCTCTTGAATGGATTCATTAATCGCAATGGTTGAGTCATACATGATATTCATGCTGATATTGCTTGGTAGGTTTCGCTCCAACTCAGGATACAGCTGCATAACATCAGCAGCAATGTTGATCGGGTTAGCACTTGGCGCTGCATTGATGGCGGTTACAACCGTTTGTTTGCCATTAGCACTTGCGCGAACCACATCGTGGCTTTTTTCTAGTGAAACCTTAGCAATATCACCTAAGCGAACAATAGAACCGCCATTTTGACTGGTTTTGACCACCAACCTTTCTAATTCATCGGTATTGGTTACTTGGGTATTGGCACTGCCGTTGTACAGCATAAACTCACCAATTGCTTGGCCAGTTGCTGATTGGTAGTTGTTTGCATTAAGCACCGTCATCACGTCAGTGGCTGTCAGGTTTAATGCTGCCATTTTGGAAGGATCAAGCCATACACGTAATGCGTATTTGATCCCGCCGTACAAGTCGACCTTTGATACGCCATTAACGGTAAACAGTTGTGGGTTAACCACTCGCTCAAGGTAGTCGGTAATTTGGCTTGCAGAGAGTTCATCACTCGTAAAACCAATGTAGAGTACCGCCGTTGTTGAACCGGTAGACATAGTTACGGTTGGATCTTCGGCTTCTTTAGGAAGCTGAGAACGTACCGAGTTAGTCTTGGCCAGTATGTCAGACAGCGCGGCATTCGGGTCGGTATTGAGCTTCATATTAACCGTAATAGTCGAGCTACCGAGTACGGACTGCGACGTCATATAATCAATATTATCGGCTTGAGCGATCGCTTGTTCTAATGGCTGAGTTATAAAGCCTTGGATCAGATCGGCACTGGCACCGTAATAGCTCGTCGTGACCGTCACGATCGTATTTGTCATGTCTGGGTATTCACGAACCTGCATTTTGAAGATTGCTTGGAAGCCAAGCAATGCGATCAAAAAGCTGATTGAAATAGCCAGAACTGGACGTTTAATAAAAACATCAGTAAAGCGCATGATTCCTCCAATTACAGCATTGGTGTTTCAGCTGGCGGCGTCGTTGCATCACTTTCTACAACTCGAACTTTAGCATTGTTACTTAAACGAACTTGACCCGTTGTCACGACAACATCGCCAGGCTCTACGCCTTCCAGTATGTGAGCAATACTTTCTGTACGTTCACCTACTTTCACCACTTGTTGTTTCACACGCTGCACACCATCTTCTTCACGTAAAATATAAACATTGTCACCGTAAAGTGTGAAAGTGATGGCCGTCTGAGGCAGTGTCACTTGGTTTGCTAGTTTAGGTAGAATGATGTTAGCGCGCGCAAACATACCGCTACGTAACTTACCATCGTTGTTTGGGATATCGGCTTGTACTTGGATAAGACCACTTTGGATGCTAACCGCAGGCTCAATGGCACTAATAGAACCTTTAAACGGTTTTTCTGGGTATGCATCAACGAAGATGTCGATCGCCTGACCAACCTCAATACGAGAGATGTCATTTTGAGAAATAGTGAAGCGTAGGCGCATAACACTGGTGTCTTCTAGGCGAACGATGTCAGTGCCAGATTGTAGGTATTGGCCTAGATACACATTACGAATACCGACAGTGCCGTCAAACGGAGCGCGGATCTCGCGACGGGCAATCGATGCTTTAAGGCTTTCAATATCAGCCGCTAACGATAAGAAATTAGCTTCTGCTTCATCGAAGGCTTCCTTAGAGATAGAGCCTTTCTTGAATAGCCCTTGGTAGCGCTTGTATTTAGCTTCAGCAGCCGGTAAGCGTGCCTCAGAGCTTTTTAGATTGGCTTTCTCTACATCAGAATCAAGGCGGATCAGTTGTTGGTCATTTTTAACCTCAGTACCTGATTCGAAAGAAATTTGATCGATAACACCGCTGGTTTCGTTCGCTAGTGTCACACCTTGGTTAGGTTCGATGAAGCCGATAGCTTCAATCACTGGAACCCAGTCGATCGGCTGAACTTCAGTTACCGTTACTGGAAACTCTGGTTCAGGGCGGTTGGCCATATACTCAGCAATTTTTTGTTGTTTGAACATGTTAAACCCAATAACGCTGCCGAAAAGTAGTACAGCGATGAGTAACATGAAGAAAGTCCACTTTTTCATTATGGTCAAAACTCCGATCTAGTGTTTAATTATTGCGTCCCAACTGGCTTCGATTGCAGATTCTAGTTCTGCCTCATCAAGTTGGTAAAATCCTAAAGAATGCTTGCGTGCTAGAGAAACACTAGCCGCCAAGCTCAATCCACCTAATACTTCATTGTTAAGTGGTTTAAACAATCCTTGTTCTTTCCCCTCATTAAATAGCAGCTCAACTTGGGCAAACATTTTACGTTCTAGTTCCCTGAAGTTTAGGCTATTTGTGATGGGTAGAGAGTCATACTGAACCCGATTTTTTATTGCGGCTAAATTCGTTCCTGCTAAGTTCCATATGTTCAACCACATAGTACGGTAGCGTTGTTTAATTGGATCCGAATCATTAACCCCTTGTTGAACAGCATCAGCTACTCTTTGAGTCACGAGCATTCGAACATCTTCTATCAAATGCTCTTTATCATCGAAGTAGCGATAGATAGTGCCTGCAGCCACTCCCGCTTCTTTGGCTAATTTTTGCATTGAAAGGCCTTGGAAACCGACCTCTGCAATTAGCTTTTCAGCTGCAGAAAGTATTTGCTGGCGTTTATCCCGAGGTGCATGAGTTGTCATATTTCAACCACCAATGAATGAACGTTCATTCATTATAGCCTAATAACCACACACATGTGCAACAAAGTTTTACATAATCAGCGTAAAAATCTTGTATAAGAGAACGTAGCATTCGTGCTGTTGCAGCATTATTATAGGCGCGCAATTGAATTCGCCCCTCTAGACCAAACTGAGAATCAAATGAAACTGAACCCAAGACAAGATGAAGCCGTGAAATATGTTTCGGGCCCCTGCTTAGTATTAGCGGGCGCTGGATCCGGTAAAACACGTGTTATCACCAATAAAATTGCTTATCTGGTTCAGGAATGTGGCTATAAGGCGCGTAATATTGCGGCGGTGACCTTTACTAATAAAGCGGCACGCGAGATGAAAGAGCGTGTTGGGCAAACTCTAGGTAAGGGCGAATCGAAAGGGCTGATTGTTTCGACTTTTCATACCATGGGCTTAACCATCATTCGCCGTGAATACAAAGCGCTGGGTTTGAAAGCGGGTTTCTCTCTGTTTGATGACCAAGACCAGTTAGCTTTGTTAAAAGAGTTAACAGAGAGACAGATCGATGGTGATAAGGATTTGCTACGCGCTTTAATGAGCACCATTTCGAATTGGAAAAATGACATGCTGACGCCAGATCAGGCGAAAGCACGTGCTCAAGGCGAACAAGAGCAGTTGTTTGCATTCTGTTTTGAGATGTACCAGAAACAGATGAAGGCATACAACGCACTCGATTTTGATGATCTGATCGCGATGCCTGTATTACTACTGAAAACCAATCAAGAGGTGCGTGAGCGCTGGCAGTCGCGTATCCGCTATTTACTGGTCGATGAATACCAAGATACCAACACCAGCCAATATGAGTTGGTTCGTTTACTGGTGGGAGAGCGTGGTCGCTTGACGGTAGTAGGTGACGATGACCAATCTATCTATTCATGGCGTGGTGCAAAACCGCAAAACTTGGTGTTGCTGGGTGAGGACTATCCAAATCTTCGCTTGATCAAACTCGAGCAAAACTATCGCTCAACCAGCCGAATATTACGTGCGGCGAACATCTTGATCGCCAACAACCCACACGTTTATGAAAAGTCACTATTCTCAGAGATCCCAGACGGTGAAAAGCTCAAGGTACTGAATGCTAAGAATGAAGAGCATGAAGCAGAGCGTATTACCGGCGAGATCATCGCCCACAAGTTTTTGAACCGTACTGAATACAAAGATTACGCAGTGCTTTACCGTGGTAACCACCAATCACGCTTGATTGAAAAAGCGCTGATGCAGAACCGCGTGCCCTACAAGATCTCTGGCGGAACCTCTTTCTTCGCTAGAGCCGAAATTAAAGACATCATGGCTTACCTACGAGTGTTGGTGAACCCTGATGATGACAACGCCTTCCTGCGTATTGTAAACACGCCTCGCCGTGAGATAGGCCCGGTTACGCTAGAAAAGCTAGGTAGCTATGCCAATATGCGTGGTAAGAGCTTGTTTGAGGCCAGCTTCGAGATGGGCTTAGAGCAGACACTGACGGGGCGTGGTTTAGAAAATTTGCGCCGCTTCGGTGACTGGATTGTTCGTATCTCAGACAATGCCGAGCGTGGTAATACGGTTGAAGCCGTTCGTTCTTTGGTTCGTGACATCAACTACGAAGATTGGTTGTACGAAACCTCAGCGAGCCCGAAAGCCGCTGAAATGCGAATGAAGAACGTCTCTGATCTGTATAGCTGGATTGTGGCCGATCTTGAGGGTGACAACTACGATAAAGAAGAGAAAACCCTGCGCGAGGTGGTTCAACGTTTAACGCTGCGCGATATGATGGAGCGTGGTGAGGATGATGACGATGCAGATCAAGTCCAATTAATGACATTGCATGCATCGAAAGGTCTAGAGTTCCCATATGTATTCCTGATGGGTGCAGAAGAGGGCATCTTGCCGCACCAAACCAGTGTCGATGAAGGCAACGTAGAAGAAGAACGTCGTCTTATGTATGTGGGGATTACTCGAGCGCAGAAAGAGCTGACTTTTACTAAGTGTCGTGAACGTCGTCAATATGGTGAATTAATAAAGCCAACACAAAGCCGCTTCCTCGATGAGCTGCCGCACGATGATGTGGAGTGGGAAAGCGTTAAGAAGCCTCAATCCGCTGAAGAAAGAATGGAAAAAGGGCAGGCGCACATTGCGAATATTCGAGCGATGTTCAACAAGAAGTAATGCCCTACTTTAATCGCACTATATAGAAGCCAATAAAAAAGGTGACCATGAGGTCACCTTTTCTGAATCTGGCATTTTTAATTACAGACCGGCAATCATGTGCTCGATAGCATCTTTGATTTCGTCGTCTGAACAATCCATACATGAACCTTTCGCTGGCATCGCATTGAAGCCGTTGATTGCGTGGTCAGCTAGAATGTCGCGACCTTGAGCAATGCGAGGACCCCAGTCACCAGCATCACCTGTTTTAGGTGCGCCACTTACGCCAGATGCGTGACAAGCGATACAAAAGGTACCGTAAACTGCTGCGCCATCACGAGGGCCTGTTGGTTCTGCGGCTACTGGCTCGCTGCCGACTAGGTAAACTTGGCCAACTGGTTTGATGCGTTCAGCAATTGCATCGTGCTCCGCTTCGCTTAGGCCTGCAGCCATTGCGCCAGTTGAAAAGGTTAAAACTGCGATGACAACGCTTAAAATTCGACGAGACATATCCATTAAACTCACTTTACATTCCCAAGGTAAGTACATGCTTACCAATTTATAGTGTTGGAAGGGTGTTTTGGCTTTAACCAGCAAAGAGCAACTGTTAAACCAATGTAAATAATGGGTGATTATATCCCGATAAGTTGTTGCAATAAACAACAACTTATAAGCTGTGGCGGGTTGTAGTACTCAAATAAGGGGTTTATCACATATTAACTGTCGAAAAAGAGACCAAACAGAAAAAAAAGTTAAAAAAGTACTAGACGGCATTGGGTGATATACGTATTATTCCACTCCGCCGACAGGGCATGCGCCTGTAGCTCAGCTGGATAGAGCGTTGGCCTCCGGAGCCAAAGGCCGAAGGTTCGAATCCTTTCAGGCGCGCCATCCGGTCTCTTACTTCGGTAAGTGAGAAATTGGCAAAAAGAAATAATGGTGGCTATAGCTCAGTTGGTAGAGCCCTGGATTGTGATTCCGGTGGTCGCGAGTTCGAATCTCGTTAGCCACCCCATTCTTTCTTTACAAAATATCGGTAGCTTCGGCTTCCAGTGTTGATTCATTATTCCCAAGAGTCGATACAAAACTAGTCGGTGAATAGCGCAGCTTGGTAGCGCATCTGGTTTGGGACCAGAGGGTCGGGGGTTCGAATCCCTCTTCACCGACCACTATTTCAATAATCGCTTTTAAGCGGTTATATAAAAAATTAGTGGTGGCTATAGCTCAGTTGGTAGAGCCCTGGATTGTGATTCCGGTGGTCGCGAGTTCGAATCTCGTTAGCCACCCCATTAATTTTGGTAGCTTCTTTGAAGTTCCCAGTTTGAGAAATCAAACGAAACGTCTCGGTGAATAGCGCAGCTTGGTAGCGCATCTGGTTTGGGACCAGAGGGTCGGG
>NZ_JBFSUX010000093.1:0-9674 GCF_041467595.1 Vibrio sp. 10N.247.311.13
TAGGAGGGCAACTAAGGAGTGCCGAGATGCGAGTTCGGAAAAGAAAAGAAGTCCCCACTAAGCGGTAGGGATAACAACCAAGGTAACACACTCACCAGATTTTTGTTGATTATTATTCATACGCTTTCTAAGTCTATCACTTTCAGGCTTCACCTATACTAACGTGATTGATTAGATAGCTAATACTCATTGTTCAACGTTGCCGTATCAAACTCGCAGATTTACGGTTTCAAGATACTTTTTCTAATATCAGTTAAGTGAATTAGAGTTTTGAATCTAACACGTTTTTGTCCATAAATGAGTTGAACGACGCCGCTACGTGGTGTGATCACCAAGGGATTCTGTCGTATCTTAATTACTAAGCGATTCATGGGTTTTGAAAACGGAACACATCAACAATTTGTTGTCTAAAATCACCCACTACGTCGAAGTAGTGGCACTGTTCTTCAGAGTTGTGGTTAGATAAGGTGGCTGCTTTTTGTTCAGTTTTAGTTAGTTGTGTTTCGCCCCATGAAATCTGGGTGCCTGAACTTTTTATGCTTGAGTAGTTTGGTATCCGCGTGTTATGAATTTCTGAAAATGCAGCGTTGTTATGGGGCATGTGTTCTTGAAATACTACATCGTTCAAAGGGATCTCCTCTGCGACTCGGTTGGCATAAGTCACTAGGTTGGGTTCGGCAAAAGTATATAACCACGCTTCTTGGTTTATCCCTTTGTTTATCCTGAGAATACGCCCCAAGATTTGCCTGAAGTAAAGCTCTGTTTTAACCTTGCTAAGGTGGCAGCACACTTGAAGCCTAGGGATATCTGTCCCTTCGCTAATCATTCCCACACTCACTATCCAATCGGAATCGCTGCTTCTGAAGTCATCGATGATCCCTGAAGGGGCGTCATGCTTGTAAGTGACAAGAACCGCCTTTTTATTAAACTCTTCGGAAAGCATTGAGTGTATTCTTATCGCGTGCTCAACAGATGCCGCTACCACTAACCCTGCGGCGTTTGGTTTCTTTTCCTGAATCGCATCTAGCTTCTTTAAGCCTAATTTTATCAGGTATCTTATGCAGGTATCGTCGGTGATGATACTTTGATAGTAGCCAAAAGGTTCATCCAGATATTCACGGATGGATGAGAAGTGGCGAGTTTCTGAATCGTTAGATTTTGCAGTGATCATTTCGTTGTCGACTAAGACAATACTGGGTAAGCGACATACTTTATCTTTAACCGCTTGGCTCAACCCATAGACGTAGTTACATTCAATTTCAGCCGTGTTGATGTTGTAGCTTGATAGGCTTACCGGTGCTTTATCAGAACGCCATGGCGTACCAGTTAATGAAAGTGTGTATCGAGCGTGGGATTGTATGTGTTGAATAACTTTTTCACCCCATGCGTTTGCCTCTGTCATGTTGAGCCCCGCGCAATGATGAATTTCATCAAGGACAACCAGGACTCGGTGAGTTTGTAGCAAAGACCAAAAGTAGTCATCAAAGTACTGCAAACCTTGATAGGTATACGAGGCACCTAACGCTCCAATCACGCCATCAAAACGGCAGTTCAGGTGATTCTTAAAGGTGTAAGCTAACCCCTGCGATATGGCTGTTGATGGTGAAAAACAAAGGACAAAGTCGATAGCTTTTTGTTCAAATAGCCGAGAGGCAACTTCTGCCGCCATGACTGACTTTCCAGCCCCTGGCGTTGCAAGACAGAGGAAGTGAGACTGACCTTTCTGATAGTGATGCAGGGCCAGTTCGACGCACTCTGATTGCCACTGGCGCAAAGCTATCATGATAGTGCTAATGCCATTTTGATTGCTCTTATCTGACCAACCAATTTTGAACTTTGAATCTTGGTCTTGCTCCTTACATCATGTAAGCCTTCTTTTAAATGAGGGAACTCAGAGCTAAGGCCTTGATACGTTTGAAACTCTTGTAAGCAGGCTAAAAAGTCACTTTCACATTGCTCTAACCTTTCTTGAAGTACCGTTTTAGGCGAATCTGATTTGCTTTCATAAGAACTATCATTGTTTTCGCTGACTTTGGTAGTGCTGTTGTGTTTCGTTAATTCCCAGGTTGCTTTTGAAAACAGATCAGTCTTTTGATACGTCACTTTCTTGGTGCCTTTAACGCTTACTTTACACAGTAGCTGTTTATTTTCTAGGCGTAGGATATGTCGGTACACCAGTCGTCTCGCTGCTGCTTTATCTAACGTAGAACCAGCGAGAGCCAGATACCGATCCCTAAGTTCTAATACAGAGAAATCATCAAGTTGATCCTCAATGAGAATTTGATAGAGAAACGGAATTAGATGAATTGGCTTACTGGACATTTTGTTTACCGAAATTTCGAGTGGGATTTTAAATGCGGATTATAGTCCGTGGATTTATATGCCGCAAGTAAGGATAGTTTTCATTTTAACTTGGATTAAAAATGAAAGACTTAGCGGTTAAATTTGGCTCGAAATTACGTGAGGTACGCAAAGAAAAAGGCATCTCTCAAGATAAACTCGCGCTAATTGCTGACATAGACAGAAGTTACGTTGGCCGCATTGAACGTGGTGAAGTGAATATTACACTCGAAAAAGTGTATGGCTTGGCACAAGCCTTAGAATGTAATGTTGTTGAGTTGCTGCCAGCGCCTTAGGGTAAAAGTGTATTCATACCATTCAAGAACCATTGCGGTTGTCGTTAAGTATCTTGTATACGCTGTTTCTCGAAATGCCTAGCACACTAGAGATTTGTGTAATTTTTTGATGCTCAGAATGCATACTGATAACTTGTTGCTTTATTGCGTTCGAGATTGGTTTCCTACCTTTGTATTTTCCAGCGGCTTTTGCTGCCGCGATCCCTTCAAGTTGACGTTCTCTGCGAATGTTTAATTCAAACTCGGCAAAGACGGCCAACATATCGAGAAACGCTTTGCCGGATGCTGAATCTGTTGAGATAGGTTGTTCTAAAGCGGTCAGTAGGATTTGCTGATCGTTAAAGGTTTTGACCATCTGCTGCAAATCTAGAACAGACCTGGCGATGCGATCGATTCTTGTAATGACGAGAGTGTCTCCGGCTCTTAGGTATTCCATTAGATCCACCAAACCTTGACGTTTGATGTTTGACCCCGTTGAAGTATCAGAGAAGATTTTGATACAACCTGCTTCCGTGAGTTTCTGAATCTGGAGATCTAATGATTGCTCTGTAGTGGAAACTCGTGCGTAGCCGACCTTGCTCATTGAATTTGCTCATTTAGCATCTAGACTTATTGAACATAGTGTCATTTAAAGTGTTTATCCACTCTAAATGAACATTATTGAGAAGCAATGAGTTTGTTGAATTAGGGTATACCTTAAATGAAAGCCTATCGTCGTATGTTTTGGAAGCTGCTCGTTTAGGAAAGAGGAAACGCCATGAACTTTCGAGACCCCGAGTTAGTACTGACTAAGCGTTTTCGTGGCGGGAAGAAATCCTATTTTCAAGTGAATTCATTTGATGCCGAATGGGTGTCGTTACAGGATATAGAGCATGGCGAATGCTTTTCCTTTAAACGAGCGCAGTTAGAAAGTCACATTAACAGCGGTCTTCTTTTGGCTACGGTCAAAAATAATGTTCCTGACGCTTTATTTATCAATGCCGTTAAAAAGAAAAAAAAACCTGTAGCTGTTGGCAAGAAAGTGGAAATTGAAGCTGAAGTCGACCGTAGATATTTCTATGTTCGCAAAGTACAGGATTCTGATCTTCCTGCATTGTCAGCAAATCGGTTAACACCGTGGATTAGCAAGGTAGCTGCAGAAATCGAAGATGAATCCCCGCCATCATATAAAACACTCCTTCGATGGCTTAAAGCGTTTAATGAATCGGGATGGAAAAAAGCCTCACTGCTCCCTCGTCATCATAATAAAGGTAATCACTCCAACCGATTGCCCCCTGAAGTAGATCAATTGCTATCCCAGGTTATCGTTGAGCATGCTAGGTCTTCAGTGAGAGTTAATATAGGCAAAGCACATCGAGATTTTATTGAGCGAATGGAACGGCTGAATGAGCGTCGATGCAACGAAGGGCTACCGATGCTTACTCCAAGCAGTTATGAAACCACGTTACAGCGTTTGAGAAAATGACCATCTGGTTGTTTTGTTTTGTTTTGTAGCCTTATAACGGAATGAATAATGAATTTTAGCGACCCTAATCTTATTCTTGTGAAGCGCTATCGAGGTGGCAAGTGCTCTCATTATCAGGTGAGTGATGTGAGCCGAACTGAAATCACCATCAAAGATATCGAACATGGTGGGTACTTTTCCTTTGCAAAAGACCAATTAGCATCGCATATAGAAAAAGGGCTTTTGATCACCATATCTAAAGACACTCTACCTGAAACCGTTTTTGTTAATCCCGTAGGCAAAAAGATTAAGCCCCAGAAGGAAAAGCCCCAAAAAGCAAAGCGAGAATTGGAATACGAGCAAGCAATGGAAAGACGCTATGCGTACGTGAGGGGAGTATTGGACTCTGATGTTCCGGCGTATACCCAAAAGCGACTTGATCCGTGGCTCGCTGCGTTTTCTAAAAGTATTGGGGATGCCAATCCACCAAGTTGGCGAACATTAGCAGAGTGGGTCAGTGTGTACGTTAGATCGGGTTGGCAAAAGAAAGCTTTGAAACCTGCTCATGCACTCAAGGGCAATCGAAGCCATTATATTGATGACGAGGTCGAAAAGCTCTTGCGACGCGTAGTAAGGGAGTATTCATTGAGGCAAATCAGAGTGAATTACACGCAAGCACATAACGATTTCTTAAAGCTAGTAGAAAAGCTCAATCAATCAAGAGTTAAACAGGGATTGAAACCAGTTAAAGCGAGCAGCTATCGCACAACGGTTAACCGGTTTCAGCTGTAGCTAGATTTTGGACAAAATATTGCCATGCGGTTTTTAAATGCAAATCGTTGATTCATTACACGTGCTAAGTTTACTTTGACTGCGCTGGTTACTCAATTCTGCGCCCGTTCCTTGAGAAAGTGAGCGCAGTGTTTGCAGTATGTTTAACCAGCGTAATCGTTTACTAGTTAATAGTTCTGCGGTGGGCTATCTGCATGCGCTAGTGTTATTTTCTAATGTAACCCTCTGTTTTTATTGTGTATTCATGCATCATGCGTTTGACGCTATTTACATGTTGCAACATATCTGCATTTTTTAGAAAGAACTTAAATCTGCTTGCTTCCGGAGGAATTTCACTTGGTACAGTTCCTGAGTCGACAGACCAGCGTTCTAATAATGACCAAGCAAAAACTGATTTTTCAACAACAACAAGAGTATCAGTATCACCCATACCAAACTCGATTCTAATCGCTTGTTTACCCTTTTCGTCTAAATCTGGATGTAGACCTAGTTGAATGGGTATTAGTGTATTCCATTCGTTATCATCATTAACCGTCGATTCGGATGTATCCTCTGTCGGTTTTATACGTTCAAATCGTGAAAAGTGGAAACTCTTAAAGATAGACTCTGCTGGATTATCTTTAATATCTTTGGCCCGAAACACCCAATTAAGTCCATCAAAAAACACAGTAGAAGGTTCTAGGATACGTTCGTCACGATAATCACTATTTGCTGAAATATAGTCACCTCGAACTCGTTTATTATCCGTAATTGCCCGCGTGATTACAGCGATAGATTCAGCATCAAGTTCCGTGGTTAAATCGCACGCTCTTTTGTAAATAGCCGATTCTTTTTGTTGTAATTTATGGCGGCAGAAACCTTCGAAGTGCATTTCCAAAGCTTTGCGAGCTTCAATTTCAACTAAGGGTTGATATGTGTCTAATCGAATTTGGTGTGTTTTTGGAACGATATTTTTATCATTGGTGAGCTGTTTGTACTCTGAAAGATCTTTTGTAGCTAATGGTTCCGAAATGCCAAACTCTTCGACAATTTCAGACCTTAGTATTTTACCACTGAATCTAACTTTAAAATCAATAAACGCGAGCCGTTCTGCTCTAGACTGGTTTCCGATTTTTTCTTTTAATTCATTGATACTGTACATTTTTATTATATCTCTTGATTTGGTTTCGTACTTATTTAATAACTATTTTAGCACAAATCGCTGTTTTTATCGCGACCAATTTAACGGTTGTTAATTATTTAATATTAAAAAATTAATAATAACAAATTAAAAAAGATGGCTTTTGATTGATCTGTGACCTATTGATGTGGCATAGTATAAATAGAAACAATGCTAATTAGCGTAGCAACACAAGAACTTAACAGGAAAATGATAGGAGTAGGAAAATGAAAAAAAATGGGCAACTAGCCATAAATGGCGTAATGGTTCGTAAGAAGAAATAAAAAAAGCACTTTCAGTGATAACTAAAAGTGCTTTTTTGCAGTGAGGTGAAGTTTATCCCTATTTGGCGTAGGAATAAAAGGCCCAACATTAAGAGGTTTCAAGCCCACAGAAAGGCAAGATTGCTCAGATTTGTAACGCAATCATACCTTCCAAATGTGTTCACCTCAATAACTGAATTCCCTCTTTAACTAGTTTTTGGAGGAATCTCAAATGAGTATTCGCCCTAAAGTAGTCCCAGTTTGCGCATACAAGCGTTACCGAAATGGTGTCTGGGAAGACGTGTGCTCACACACACGCTCACTACCTCGATGATCGAGTAATTACAAAATGGATGCGATTGAAAAGTTCAATCGCATCACTATCCAAATATCGTGAACACAAAACGGAAGAATGATTATGTGTAGAAAAGACCTTTTAAATGAGATCTCGGATACGTTACAAGAAATGGGGTTTATCGCAAGTAACACCAGAGCTCATTTCACCTACCAATCTAATATCAAATACCCAAGCATTTTTAGTGAGAAGAACAATTACGCTCACTACATTTTGTACACGCCTATTCGTACCATCCAAATTGTCGCTAAGTACCAACAATCAACCGGCACTGCGATGGAAAAACTTGGCTACACCGTGCTTGATGCCGCGCGTACTGAGTTTGATGACTACCTCGTGATCTGTGGCGGTGGTGAGTTGCTAAAAGGCAGTTGTGCGATTGATTTCCTCAATAAGCAGAAAAAGATAGCTCCTCGTTTGCATGCACTTCGTGTTCAAGATTTACCAGATTTAATCAAAGATGATTTAGACCGAAACGCCGCTTGACTGGTAAAGATTGAAAACAAGCGAATGAATATGTCATTCGCTTGGTGAGATCAAATAGAGGAGTCCTAGTGTGAAAAAACTGATCACTTTAACGATGTGTACACTGCTATCCGCTTGCGCAGCGACGGTGCCTAAAGAAGTTGTCGAACTGTCTTATCAAATGGAAAAAGACATGAGCCAGGTTGAAGAAGCTTATGTCACTTTGGTAAGACAGCACGTCTCGATGCTGAAAAAGCAAAGAGAAGACTATCTGTACCGAGAGTGGGTCCCAGTCATGCTCGAAGATTGGATTCAAACCGGTCAATTAATCGAAATGGCGCAAGGTACGGTTGTCTACGATGAGTCGATGGGAGGGTTTAAAACCGTCACTCAGCCTGATCGACTCTCTCAACTGAGCAGCATCACCGAGTGGGCATTAGCCGCATCAGAAGAAATTGAAGCAAAGAAACGAGAGCTCATTCAGCCATTAGAAGAGGCGGAGCAGAAGTTAATTGCTGATATACACCTTAGTTTCAATTTACTGATTCAAGGGAACCAAACGATTACCGCCCATCTCAATAGCATTCGAGAAGTGCAAGATGTTCAAAATAAGCTACTTGAACGTGCTGGGTGGGATGGCCTTCGTGACAATATCAATCAACAACTTAGCGAGTTATCAGAACAGGCTGTTACCGGCTTAGATGAGGTTCGTAAACTCGATAGTAAAACTCAAAAACAATTGGAGAAACTGCAATGAGTATGCGCACTTTAATTAAAAAGTCGGTTAACAAAGCGAATGCAAGCTTGGCTGATAGGGAAGCTGATTTGCTTAAAAATACGGACTTTTCCGATAGTACCCTGTCGCCCGGTATCTGTGAACATCATCTTTATTCTAGCCTGATTGACGTAATACATTCGGCAACTACTGCTAATGCAAATACCGCCAAATTAGAGTCAAACATTCGAGAATTAGGTGATGAGGCATGGCAATTAACCCAACGTATTTTAAACGCAGTTAAATAGGATCAGATTATGCAAATCGATATGCACTACTACGGAACGTATTGTCTGGCTCGTGCGGCTGGTCTTAGGCTTGAAGCGGCGAAAGTGATCGCCAATTCTGCGCAGTTTGTTGATGATAATGCACAAGAGAACGATATAGAGTTTGATGATGCATCGGCTTGTCGCGTTGAACCGACAGCCCATCATGTGGCGGACATTAGTAACATCAACCCGAATGAGCAACGTTTGGTTTGGGTTCCTTTTCACTTCTTGCCAGGTAACAAAGGTGAGTCGTTTACGGAGAAGTTAATCTGTCGTCAAGATAGCGAAATAGCTCGTGAAATGTGTGCCAACCATCTAGCACAAGTAAACAAGCCCTATTTTCTTCCCTTGATAGGTATTATGGCGCACGTTTACGCAGATACCTTTGCCCACTATGGCTTCTCAGGGGTCAGTTCGCGCAAGAATCGAGTCAATAGTGAGTCGTTTGATTTCAAAGATCTTAACGATGATATGCATAAGTACATCGTCGGTAAAAAAGATAATTTTTTTGCTCGTTTTAACCCTTTTGTACGGAATATTAAATCGCAGTTAGCGCAAGATCTGTCGGGTGCGTTAGGTCATGGTGGTGTCGTTACTTTCCCTGACCGACCTTACTTAAAGTGGCATTTCACGTATGAGGATGGTGTTCAGTCAGGTTGGCGCGACAACGTGGAAACCTTCATGCTTTATTGCCAGAAGACTCATCAAATGTTTTCTGAACTGGCAAATGCATCCCCTCAACTTTCAGATTTAGAGCAGCAGCAGACGTGGCAGCAGCTCGAGCCAAAAGTACGTGAGATCATTGAGTATCAAGCAAGGGGTGAAGAGCGAATTCTGAAATGGCAAACCGAAGCGATGCACGGTGAATTGTTTAACATTGCAGAAGCTATCCCACTATATCAAGACTGGAATGAGGGCTTTGAAGCATTAAGTACAGGTTGCAGCCATGATGCGATGTCACACCCCATCTATGGTTACTACCAAGCGGCTTCTTATCATCGCTGGTATGTTCTGCGTGAGCTTTTGCCTCAGCATGGTTTGATGGTGAGCTAGTTTTGGTTAGAAGTAATTACTTAGTCGTTCTTCGAATATAATCATGGAGCTATTAAAGACTTATTTCCAGTGATGGATTGACATTGTTCATCACTGGAATTTCATCCTGTAACGCCGCACTCATTTTCTGAGTGTGATGGGATGAGCATGAATATTTGCATAAAATCAACTTAGGACCTTACGGTGTTAGAGGAAAGTATGGGTCAAAGGGGGTTAAGCTGGATTCTAGTAAGTCGCTAAGTTGGTGAATATGTATTGACCAACACGTTAGTATAACTTGGATAATAACGACTAAATAAATACTACTAAATATGCATTTAAAACAAAATAGTATAATGTTTAGTACTACTTCTACTATAAATTTCTAACTTCCTGCAAGCATCACCTTAAAAAAGCCGCTCTTTATGAGCAATGCCGTTCGGATAAGCATTACTGTTTGAATCTAAACGGATATTTAGCTGGA
>NZ_JBFSUX010000094.1:0-9569 GCF_041467595.1 Vibrio sp. 10N.247.311.13
CAGCTGATGCTGTTGGCTTAGTAGAAATACTGTCAACGTATTTTAGGACGAGACAACTCATTTGGCTGCTTTTCATCGGCTTTATCCAAAAATTCAGTTAGAACTCAGCCTCACATCTCGTCAATTGGATATTTCACACCTAGATGCAGATATCGCGATTCGCCCGGCAAATGAGTTGCCAGCCCATTTAGTTGGGACCAAGTTAAGTAAAATTGCCTTTGGTGTTTACGGATCGCCAGAATATATAAATGGCCTTAAGAGTAAGCACCCCTTAAAGTCTGCATCTTGGTTAATGATGCATAGAGGCAGTGCTTCGCTACAGGTTTCTGAACTGATTTCGGAAGACAAAATTGTCATGAAAGCCGACTCTTTTGAGCCCCTGATCATCGCGGCTGAAAATCAGATGGGGTTAGCCTACTTACCCTGCTTTTTAGGTAACAGTAAGGGAACTCTGCAAAGAGTAGATATGGAAGTGATGCACCAAAATACAGACCTATGGATGATGACTCATAAAGATTTAGAAGATTCAGCCAAAGTAAAAGCATTTTTTAATTTTATGAAAGGCGCAATCAAATCAGACCATAATCGGTTGGCCGGATTTGATTATTAGCGAACGAGTGCCGGCTCTTCACCATTAGGCTTACGAACAAAATGACACAAAGCCCACAGCACAAACAAAGTCACAGTCAGCTCCCAAGCGCGTAGGAAGGTACTTTCCAACCCTAAATTGCTACTGGTCATGTACAACTGAATCGGCAGCATAGTCGCCAATAACGCATCGGCATGAATGTCTCTGGCTGGACCTTTCGCTTTGGCCATTGATGCGGTGATCATAAAGGCAAATAAACCCAACACTATGGTGTAGTAACCGAATGTAGATTGATGCCCTGCCATCAACAAGGTGAACACCACGGCGAATGCACAGCCGCCCACTTGAGTTTGAAAACGGCGGTCAACCACGTCGATAAAGCTTTTGTGTGTGGTTTGGGTTGCAGCAGCAATCACTGGCACCATGCAGAACGTTGCAGAGATAATGTCGACAATCATCAAGAATGCCAAACCAAGACCAATCAACGCGAGTGAAATTGCTCTGCTCTCAAATGTGACAGGCTGTTCTTTAAATACAGGAGGCTTGTTTCCTTGCTCAACAGGGAACAGAGCCACCATGGTTTTTGCTACTACCATGGTAATCAACATGGATACCAAAATTTCATGAATACGCATCGGCATATCCATGGTGGTATGCTGAGCAAACACCACAATCAAAATCCAGTTGAAGGTTGGCATCAACATTTTACCTTTCTTCGCTGGCGTAGTGGCTCGACGACGCATAAAGTCGAAGAAGAACAGGCTGATGGTCCACACCACAAACGGATGCTGTGAAAATACCTCAGTCACCACCAACGCTGTACTTGCTGCCATTTTGCTGAATCAGAGTCACGCGCTTGATGCAGTTCGGCTTTCGCTTGTGCCACTTTCAATTGGTAGCTACTGGCATCGATAGCAAATAATGGCTGACCTTTTTCAACCAACTCGCCATTACTAACCATGACGTCGGTAATTACGCGGGACACTTCTGGCGCAATGGTCGCTACGTTACGATACAAAGTCGCTTGAGTGGTGAAGGGGGAAACATTATCTGAGGTGACTAAAAAAGCGGAGAACAATGCTGCCGCTGAAAAAACAGTGTAAATCGCGTATCTATAAAAGTTTTCGTTCATGCTTGTACCTAGTTTTCATTCGTTATAAAGCGCCGCGCTCACGGCTTATTCGATTCTCTTTTCTACGAAAACTAGGTTATAACCATTCACAAATGGAAAACAGAGCCAATAAAAGAAGTGAGGATTCCACATTTGGAAAGGTTGATGATTTGTACCGATTTCGCTCAATGGTTGAACGAAAAGGTCAGATAAGGGTGTATTGAAACGTTCGCATTCAGTTCCTCCCCTTTCCTTCCCAGCGTTCAATAAGAGATTGAAGAAGTAAGACCACCCGACTTCATTCCATTGGATTGCTTAATTTTCGCTAGCTTCTTATGGTTAAAATGCCTATTGTACAAACCATAAAATTATAAAGACTCGCGGCCTTTGCCACAGAGACTCTCCATTTAAAGCGAAAAGACTTACTATGAATTTTGATATCAATGCACTGAAACACCACCAACTGGTCGAAGATGGTCAATTAGAAGGGTGTTACATTCATCAGCCTGTGCAAGGCAGTCAACCAGATGACAAAGCCGTTTTAGAAGAGCGTCAAGCGCTAGAAAGCCGAGGATATAAGGTGGTTCAGGTTAAAGCGAAAGGCGGAACAACTACGTTTGCCGAAGCTATGCAAGAGCTTGCGAAAAAGACAGGCCACCAGCCAAAATAGTAAGTGACTTGGTAAACCAATATGATCATCGAGAAAGCACCCTACCGACTATTGAGTCAGCTGGGTGCTTTTTTATTGACGGCCTTTAACTGACTAATCTTGTTAACTTTTCTTACTGAGCTAAGTTACTGACCTAAGTTACTGACTCAGCTGACTGAACTTCGGCAAGCTTTTCACAAACTTCTGGTGTACATCCATATAAGTTTGCATATAGATTTCATCGATATTGTCACCACTCGGGAAGCTGGATGAGAAATCTACGTGGTTGCGGTCAATCGACAATTTAGCCGCCTCGACAATATGAGCAATGAACATTCGAGGATCTTCCAAGCCAATAGAGATACGCATTGTCGTCGGTTTGATACCGGCTTCATTGAGCGCTTCATCACTGAGTTCTGAGTGCGTAGTCAGTGCTGGACACAGCGCCACGGTGTTGGTTTGCCCTAAACTTACTTGCATGCCGATAGCGGGCTCAAGCATGTCGAAGAACTGTTTAAACCCATCTCGATTGATTGGGGCACGGTCGCCGTTACCTTCCATATCGATTGTGAAAAGCGCCGCTGGCAAACCCAAGTACATGTTGTTCTGGCAGTGTTCATAGTTGTCACTGTCTGGCAAAGCAGGACACGATACGTTGATGTCAGGGTGAGCATCAAAGATCTTCGCGAGAGTCAGTGTATTAATCGTTTTTTGCACCACTCGCATCTCATACGTTTTCATACCATTGAGCACTTCAAACGCTTTGTCTGCGTCTAGGAATGCGCCCTTAATGTAGTACACATTCCAAAACAGCGTTTCGTCCCATGGAATGGTGACCTCATCGCCGTTGGACTTGGTGAAAGTGACCTCCTCTCCTTTTGGAATAAACATGGTCTCGTTGCGGCCAATCACAACTCCAGCGGTTGTGGTGCCAGAACCCGCCAGTTCTTTGGTGTAGGAGTGAATCACATAATCGGGTCTTTCAGCCACATCGTCGCGTTTTAGTACTGGATGCAGCAATGGAGTCCCCACTGTCGAGTCAACAATTACGTCCCAACCACGAGAGTGACCAGCTTTACTAATGCTAGCAACATCCAACACGTATCCATGCGGGTTACACGGTGACTCTAGGTAGACGTAGATTTTCTTACCCGCAGCGATGCGATCTGCGTATTTATGAGCAACCTCATCAAGGCGCGTCGCAAACTCATCACCGGAGTAACCATCCACCCACTCCACCGCGACATTTAGGTTAGACGGTTTCCCAAACCAATCTTCCAACAACTGGTAAGAACCGCCATAGATATTACGTGAAGCCAAGACTATGTCTTCATGTCCAAGCAAATGGCTCAACAATCCATCAATGGCCGCCATACCCGAATTAAAGTTCCATGCGAGGTATTCGTTGGCTCTAGAGCCTGCCTCAATATCAACCATATGGTTAGCCAGTGAAATCGAGGTTGGGTTAAGCAGTCGAGAATAAATATCGTGCAGCGGTTCTTTACCGTTGAACGCATCTTCAATCCATTCTGTACAGGCAAATAAATAGGTCGCAGTGCGCGTAATAACCGGGCTTGCCGAGAAGATAGCCGCCACATTATCGAAGATAGGATACGCGCCTTTAGACGCAAAGTTGCCATTATTGGTGGCAATGGATTGGTAAGTGGCACGCATCGGGTTTTGCAGGTTATCGAGGATCTTAGCGATCTGGAACGACAGGAAACGTTTGGCGTTAAACCAGGCGATTCGGTCACTCTTGTCGAGATCTGAAAGCCCATCAACCGTCAATGCCCAAAGGTCGTGAGTCTTGGTATTGGCTTTGTACAGCGTCGTCGCCAGTTCGATAAGCGTGACGCCGTAATCACTGTTTGGATCGATACCAAAGTGCTTTGCTTGCTCAATCGCAAGGGCTTCTGCTTGTTCGTGTTTGGTGGTTTTACGCAGCGGGCTAAGTTGAGTTGAAGTATTCATAATTCCTAAGTCATTCCATGCTTGTTGTTCCTCCTTTAATTTTAGTTTTGTGCTGATGTTAAAAATTGCTATTTGCGAAGTAAGACATACACTTTGAGCAATAATATTGCCAAACTAAACTCAATATTGATGGAATATGCCAATGGACGAGATCGACAAGAAAATACTGGCTGAACTGCAAAGCAACGCTCGGCTCACCAATCAAGAGTTGGCCGATCGAGTGGCGCTGTCGCCCTCTCCTTGCTTACGTCGAGTTCGAGCATTAGAGAAACAGGGGATTATTCGCGGCTATCACGCCAGTGTCGACCAAGAAGCATGTGGCTTACCTGTGAATGTGTTTGTGTTGGTGAAACTTGAAAAGCCGACAGAAGAGAACATGCGAGACTTTGAGCAGCACATTGAAGTGATTGACGAGGTGTTAGAGTGTTTTCTGATGACGGGCAATCACGACTACCTATTGCATGTAGTCAGTGAATCGCTAAAAAGCTACGAGCAGTTCATCCGTAAACAACTAACCCGCCTACCCAATATAGCTTCTATTGAATCCAGCTTCGCCTTCGGTCAGGTAAAAACTAAGACCAAGTTGCCAGTGAGGTAATTAGAAACGACTTAATTTGTCTGTGCTGAAGGCATTGGATAATCATCTCCAATCATACAGATAAGAGCGCCACCAAAAGCTTTTTCGTAACGTATTTTTCCTGTCGCATCTGAGCTTTCTATACTCGAACTGCCGTCCACAATCTTATTAATTTCTTGTTCGACTTTTGTTGGTACCCACCAGATACAAGCTGCAACAGAGCAAGTGTATGATCGATGTACTGATCACCACCTAACCATGTATTGGAAGTGATTGGGAATGGATCTAACTAAAGCCTTAAGTGGCCAATACAGAAACGCAAAGTGCAACATCAGTCCCCGGACAATTACAAAACCATAGAGACAGTGGCAAGCTGTCCAGAAACACTTTCAGCTAAAAACAACTGTACGATTGAGGAACGCGTTTTTCTTCATCCCAGCCTAATAGCTCAATATTGATCAATGACTTGCGCTTCTCATTACACAGTGAAGCGATATTGATGATAGGCAGTTGGCTACGAAACTGCGCTGTAAGGATGACCTTTTTACTTTCGTTAAGGCTGCTTCTGCATTGCGACAAAATCGCTTCAGTATCTAGTTGGTGTGCGTTCTCGATAATTTGGATATCAGCATTCTCTTGATAGCAATCTATCAACCAAGATACAGCAGGCTCTTCTATGCTGGTGAGCACGATGACATCTTTTGTTGTGACCAATTCTTTGAGTTCAGTTTCCATAGTTACCCTCATTCAGCAGCAAATACATTAAAGTCGATTGCCCAGTTTAGCCTGTGCTAAGTGGTAGCCTCTGTCGATCATCTCTTGTGAGCGATCGAACTCTAAGGTGCCACAAGCATTACGTGGGATCTCAAGCGTAATATCGGCGGGATAAGCGGCCAGCTTCTGGCGAGCAATGGTCGATTGCATCGCATCAAACGCTTGGTTGGCAATGTCGTAAGCAGCAAAATTGAAGCTCATTTTACTTTTTACACTGTTACCGAGATTATCGATAAAGTGAACAACCTTCTCATGCAGGTTACTCTCTTTTGTTGGTAGGGAAACCGGTATCACTTCCTTTTGAAGCATTTCGGGTTCACCACCTAAGTTCACAGCCAGAGTAAAGTCTGTCTTATCACTAAAGGTAGGCGCAATCGGTACGGGATTGAGCACTCCGCCATCAATCAGCACTTCACCATTAATGACATGTGGAGTGAAGAACAGTGGCAAAGAGATGGAGGCGCGAATGGCATCAAACAGAGAACCGGATTGCAGCCAAACCTCTTTTTCTTCGGCGACGTTGGCAGCAACTGCGGTATAAGGGATAGGCAGATCTTCAATTGAAATCTCGCCGATCAGCCCACGCAGTGTGTCGATGATCTTGTCCCCTTTGAACATACCACTCGACTGCCATGAAAAGTCCAACAACATCGCCATATCACCTTGATCGATACTGGTGACCCACTCTTCAAATTCATCCAACTTGCCCGCAGCGTAGACACCACCGATAAGTGCGCCAATTGAACAGCCAGAAATGGATTTTATCTGATAGCCATGCTCAATTAACCAGCGGATGACTCCAACGTGAACCAAGCCTCTTGCGCCACCACTGCCAAGTACCAATGAGATCGTTTTTGCCATCATATTAATCCTTTAGTTTTAAATTCTAGGTGGGCTAACTCGCCGATTTACCAATTCGCCGATCTCAACTCACTGAATCACTCTCAGTCCATACGGGTAATGAAGGTTTGCTCGTCATCGACAAAAGCCACGTAGTCGCCGTGATAGATAAAAACCCGACCACGCCCTTCAACGATACACGCAAGCTGTGGGTTCAAATCTTCTTCAATATCTCTACTTTGAAAAGTGCCGGTATCGGTGATCACACCGCGGAGTTTAGGCAAAAATCCATAACTGCGTTTGGCTTGATCAATCAGGCTCAACTCGCTGGCGGTAGAAAAGCAAGCTGGGATTGGGCCTGCATCTTCGATAAACATAGTTTTCAGTTCTTCAAAGGCTGTAATTACCAGCCAGTCGATGCCATTTACGTGATGGATAAACATTGTTTATAAATACCTAGTTTCTCGATAACTCTAATGCGGAGATTCTATCACTATCAAGTGCAGAACGTGGGAGAAATTAAGGGACTACAAATAACCAGACACATACTATCTACAGGGTCTAATACTCGTCGTCCGACTCTACGACTAATGTCTAACCGACTGAGTCTATTTGTTTTTTTTGGTTTGGTATAAGGTACTAACAACTAAATGTTAATGGGTTTTTAATTATAAGTTGACGCATTGTTTGCACTTCATACCGTGAGTCAACAACGTTTGTTGGAATAACACACCTAAGAGTGTGAACGAAAGGAATCAAAATGAGCACTACTTTAGAGTCCGCACATATACAAACAGAGAAGCCTCAAGCCAATGAGGATGAACTCACCTATGAACAACAACATAAACCAAGCTCAGAGTTTGAATCCCGAGAACAGTATCTAGAACACGAATTGCAAATCATGTCGCCTAAGCGCTGGCGTCCAAATTTGCCGTTTAAAGATTATCGATTTGAGATAGAAGACACCATCCCAGCGATGGCGGCGACCATTGGTAAAGTGGTTATGGTGGGCGCGATTGCAGCCACCTTTGCTGGGGCTCTCGGATTAAATGAAGACTTCATTCTAGAAAACGTTCGTTATGAACTGCTCATCGCCTCTGTTTTCATTATTATTTTCTCTGGCTTTTTATTGCCGACTGCAAACCTCGCAGGGACCCACGGCCCACTTATCCCTTTGATTCCGATTGTGGTTGCAGCAGGTGGACACCCGATGGCGTTTGGCCTGTTGATTGGCGCTTTTGGCCTCATCTTAGCCATCAGTAAAGGTGGCAGCATGTTGGCCAACCTCACCAGTAAAGGCGTGTGTGGCGGCTTATTGCTCTACCTCGGCTTTGTTGGAACCGCCTCTCAAGTGAAAAAGCTTTTCGCTTGGGCTGAAGGAATCGGTATGAGCCACATCGCGTTTGTGGTGATCTTTTGCACCATTATCTTGTACGCGCTACTGGAACACTTCCGCAAACGTTGGTTAGCAGTACCTCTTAGCTGCTTGTTGGGTGGTACGATCGCATTTGCCATGGGCGCCCCATTTGCTTTCCACACTGAGCCAGGCTTGCCCAACATGAACCCTATGTATTGGTGGGGAGAAAATACAGGTTGGATGCTAGGCCTACCGACGATTGAACACTTCATGGTGGTATTGCCGTTTGCGATTCTAGCCGTAGCGATGTGGTCACCGGATTTCTTAGGGCATCAAGTATTCCAAAAGATCAGCTACCCAGAACGTACCGAAAAAGTACACATGAACATCGACGACACCATGACCACGGCATCAATTCGTCAAACGTTCGGTTCTCTGCTTGGCGGTACTAACTTTACGTCTTCATGGGGGACTTATATCGTACCGGCTGCGATTGCTAAACGCCCTATTCCTGCTGGTGCATTGCTTACAGCTCTGTTCTGTATCATCGCCGCAGTTTGGGGTTACCCGATGGATCTAGCTATCTGGCAACCTGTATTGTGTGTAGCACTTATTGTTGGGGTATTTGTGCCATTGCTAGAAGCTGGAATGGAAATGACTCGTGAAGGAAAAACCACACAATCAGCAGCGATTGTTGTATTTTCTTCAGCGCTCGTTAACCCAGCATTTGGCTGGGCTCTCACCATGCTGTTGGATAACTTAGGCTTAGTCGGTTGTAAAGAACGTAGTAGTGAACTGAGTAAAATGAGCCGTTGGGTATTGCCTGGCATTATGTTTATTGTGCTAAGTGGTGTAATGGCGCTGGTTGGCCTTCTACCGGGCATACCAGCGATTATCCCGAGTTTTCGTTAATATCGATTTTTGGTCTAAACTCCTCAATGAACAACAGAATGATTTAATAAGGAAATAATCATGGGCAGTAAGATTCAAATAAAGCTAGAGAGACCACGGGTAGAGTTACTACTTGAGCGTTATAAAGAGCTGATTGGGGAAGATTATCTTGGCTATCGTAATCATGTTTATAGAACAATCACTTATGCAATGCACTTTCTAGATTATGATGAACAATTTGAAAAGTTAGTCGAAACCGCATTTGTCTATCATGATATTGGCCTGTGGACTGACCATGAACTCGCTTACCTTGAGCCATCAGAAGCAGTGGCATTAAATGACAATGAAAAGGAAAATTGGGGATTAGACCCTGATGCTCTAAAAGGCGCTATTCACTGGCATCACAAAATCACACCGTATAAAGGTCCACATGAAAAAGTTATAGAAGCTTGTCGAAAAGCGGACTGGATTGATGCATCAAAAGGAATGGTTAAAAAAGGGCTCCCTAAGTCCATGATTGCAGAAGTAGAACAAGCTTTCCCAAATCATGGATTTCATGACACTTTATTAAGATTAGCGAAAGACTACGGTGGTTCTACTTTAATTGGTGGCATTAAAGTGACTCGTGGCATCGTAAAGCTGTAATTTCGTACTAATGGATAGGTTAGACTTCGTTATTTTTTTCTGAATCATGAGTACATTTAACCTCGCCATTTTTGTCCAATTCTGTGTTCACACCCCTACTTTTAATTCCCCCACAATCGAGTAGGAGGAGGCCTCACGGCCTCCGTCCTCTCACACCACCGTACA
>NZ_JBFSUX010000095.1:0-8914 GCF_041467595.1 Vibrio sp. 10N.247.311.13
CCCGTAGAGGACTTTCACCTCCTAGATCAACGCCATGCTCGGCGCACAAAGAAAAGCCCTGACACCGAAGTGTCAGGGCTAGGGTCTTACTCGCAGCAGTCCGGCTACTAATTAATGCTCCATGCATCATCCATAATAGTGGCTGTAATCCTTCAGCTCTTTCCTTTACTTCGCCGTCCTAGCGGTGTCCAATCATCCTGAAAGCTAACAATCCTAGTTAGCGCACATCACTTGTTCCGTGAGCGGTGTCCTTTACATCGTCCTGATGCTAATCCAACCCTTTAATCCTAAAGGTGTCCATTGTCATTCCGTTGCAGCTAACTTCCTGTTAACTGACTGTATCCCTACAATGTCCTTACGCTCCATGCTTGATCACTCAATCCTAAGTAACCAAATCTTCATCCTGAAGATAACCAAATCCTTGGTGCTTTCCTGTTCCGTGTCAGAATCCTTCCGACAAGGTTTAATTTACGCGATTTAGGATTTCGGACAATAGATTTGCATCACATTTTGAATTCAAGAAAGTTGTTAATTATATAAAACAATTAAAATTCAACACCTTAACCATGTGCACATCAATCTCTCTAGCGATGTATTCGTGTTATCTCACAACCTTTGTAAGAGATCTCTCACAAGCCATGGGCGGTTTTATGATTCGCTATCATTCACCAGAGCGAGTAAAATGACTAAAGACTAAAAATGGAGATCAACATGCTGACAAAAGATGTTTCTGAAGAGTTGAAATCAGTGCTTGAAGGACTGCAAGCGCAAGGGAAAGAGCCGACAGTTGCTTTAGTTAAGGCTCGTATGAGCACATCCGTTCCGATGCCCGCTTTAATCACGACCATCAAGAGCTGGAAAAGCGCAAATCGTGTTCCTAAAGTTGAAGTCGCGACACAAGAAGAGCCAGCACTTGATCGTGTTAGCCAACTGGAAAAGCAAATCCTTGAACTCACTGCTCGCGTTGCCATGCTTGAAGCTAAACTAACTGATCAATAAGGCAACTGAGCAATAAGTTGACCGATAAATAAGCTAACAGAGAAATAGAACACTATGAAGATATGGGTTGATGCGGACGCTTGTCCAAAGGTTATCCGAGAAACAATCGTACGCGCAGCTGAGCGCACAGGGGTTGAATGTACCTTTGTGGCAAACCATCTGGTTCCCGTTCCTAAACGCAATAACATTCACTCAATTCAAGTGCCAAGCGGGTTTGATATTGCTGATGATGAAATCGTAAAGCGCACTGAACCCGGCGATCTTGTGATTACATCCGATATCCCTCTGGCTGACGAAGTGATCACTAAAGGTGGGCAAGCACTCAGCTCTCGTGGTGAGCTTTACACCAAAGAGACCATTAAAGCGCGTCTGAACATTCGTGACTTTATGGATACCATGCGCTCAAGTGGCATCCAAACGGGTGGACCAAGTGCCCTTTCTCAAACCGACCGTCGTGAGTTTGCCAACCACTTAGATAGAATTCTAGCCAAACGCTAGCTGGCTCATCCGAGCTTAACCTAGTTCTATCTCTCCATAAAAAATCAAAAAACCTGCAAACAATGCAGGTTTTTTTAATATCAATTAGAAGAAGGTTTCCCCTACTCTACAACTAAGGCGTGTAGTACGTTGCAGCGCCTGGACCTACTGGTAGACCGAATACGAATACCCAAACGTAGAACATTAAGCTCCAACCAACCAAGAATACGATTGTGTATGGAAGCATAGTTGCAATCAGAGTACCGATACCTAGGTTCTTCATGTAACGCGTCGCTACAGCTAGGATAAGACCAAAGTAGCTCATCATTGGCGTAATGATGTTGGTTGTTGAATCACCGATACGGTAAGCCGCTTGAATCGTTTCAGGTGCGTAACCTACTAACATTAGCATTGGAACGAAGATTGGCGCTGTTACTGCCCACTGAGCAGAAGCCGAACCGATCATCAGGTTAATGAAGCCACACATTAGGATGAATGCGAAGAACAACATTGGACCCGTTAGGCCGATATCCTGTAGGAAAGTAGCACCTGCAACTGCGAATACTTGACCGAAGTTAGTCCACTTGAAGAAAGCAACAAACTGAGCAGCGAAGAACACTAGTACGATGTACATGCCCATTGAAGACATAGACTTAGACATTGCATTGATTACATCACGGTCTGTTTTCATTGTGCCGGTAACTTTACCGTAAACAAAACCAGGAACTGCGAAGAATACGAAGATGAACGCTACGATACTTTTCAGGAATGGAGAACCTGAAACCGTACCTGCTGCTGAACGTAGAACACCATCAGCTGGAACAATCGTCCAAGCAAGAAGCGCTGAAACCGCTAGCACTGCGATACCCGCAAACTTAAGGCCTTTCTTCTCAACGTCTGTTAGCTTGCCCATTGAATCATTTGATAAATCTTCAGACGCTTCTTCGTCGTTGTATTTACCCAGTTTTGGTTCAACAATCTTCTCAGTTACAAATGCACCTGTAATCGCGATGAAGAAAGTAGAAACAAACATGAAGTACCAGTTTGATTCAGGACCAACGTTGTAAGTCGGGTCAATCATTTGTGCTGCTGTTGTAGTAATACCAGAAAGCAGCGGGTCAACCGTACCGATTAGAAGGTTTGCAGAGTAACCACCAGATACACCAGCAAATGCTGCCGCTAGACCTGCTAATGGGTGACGACCCAAAGAGTGGAAAAGCATTGCTGCAAGCGGGATAAGTACTACATAGCCAAGCTCTGAAGCCGTGTTAGAGATAATACCTGCGAAAACTACGGTTACCGTAACCATGCGCTTAGATGCGCCCATTACCATGCCACGCATCGCCGCAGATAATAGACCTGAGTGCTCAGCAATCGCTACACCTAGCATTGCAACAAGCACGGTACCTAATGGCGCAAAGCCAACAAAGTTTGTCACTAGATTAGTAACAATGAGCTGTAAGCCTTCAGCATTAAGTAAGCTTACAACGTAGATCATGCCGTCAGCAGCACGACCTGGAGCACCTTCTGGACGAGGGTCCATAACAGACACATCAAAATATCCTGCGATACCTGAAGTAACTAGAATAGCGACACAGAAGATTGCGAAAAGAGTGATCGGGTGGGGTAATAGGTTCCCCAAATATTCAACACCATCGAGAAAACGGGTAAAAATAGGTTTCTTTGGCGAGTTGTTTTTTATTGAAGCTGATGAACTCATCAGTTCCCTCCTTGTAGTGATTCCTATGCAATTGTGACAAAAATGTTCAAATTGCCAGCGAAGGGTACGCGACAAAATTATCAATTAGAAATTCAAAATGTTACAAAATGTGTAACAAATGACGATTTTTAACTCTATTTGAACAATTAATTAGCAAATAAATCTACATTAAATACAAAATCTAGATTTATAATTCACAATTACACATTCGCTACAAATATAACTGATAGTGTAACCCATTGATTCACTTGAAAATAAAACACAGCATACGCTAAGTTAATACACAATATCCTGTCAGGTCCTTCTCGAGGGAAAAGAAAAACAGACAAATGAATAAAGTTTGACTTTCCCCTCGTTTTTACACTCACGTCACATCAATTTGACTGACTATTTCTGAACCGCTTTGAATCTCGGATTGGTTTTGCAGATAACATAATGACGACCTCTGCGCTTTACTATCTGGCAATCAGGATGGCGGCTTTTCGCACTTTTAAGTGATTTCACAACTTTCATTCTATTTCGCTCCCTTACCTAATTGACCAAAACGACGAGTGAAGTTCGCAACGCGTCCCTCTTTATGTAGCACTCGTTGTTTACCCGTATAGAAAGGATGCGACTTTGATGACACCTCAATCGTGAAGTAAGGATAAGTATTGCCGTCTTCCCATTCGATAGTACGGTCTGTTTTTAGCGTTGAGCCGATTAAGAAGTACTCATCGACACTGGTGTCATGAAAAACCACGGGACGGTAATCTGGATGGAGATTCGGTTTCATTGTATTTCCCTTAAATAACTAAATTGATATGTTATAACATTACAAATGATAATCGTTATCAAAAGAAAAACAAGTGATTTTATGATATTTTCCCGTCTTAATCGTAATCAGAGAACACCCAACTATGTACACAATTGAACCTGTTGGCTTTATTGAGTCTCCTTATAAAGAGAAGTTCGCTGTGCCAAGGCAGCCCAGGTTGGTACCCACATCCACCTCAAGAGTCAGGTTGGCTGGTGCAGCAAACTGCCTTGAGTCTGTTCGTGATATAGAGCAATTTAGCCATGTTTGGTTACTATTTCTGTTCGACAAGAACCTTGAAGCAGGCTGGAAACCAACTGTGAGGCCACCTCGCCTTGGCGGGAATGAACGTATTGGTGTATTCGCGTCACGTGCCACATTCAGACCAAATGGAATTGGCATGTCTGCGGTTGAACTAAAAGGTGTGTCTCAAGAGAAAGGACAGACTTGGTTGGATCTCGGCAGCGTCGACTTAGTAGACGGTACACCGATCATCGACATCAAGCCTTATATCCCCTATTCAGATTCGATTCCGGATGCATTGGGAGGGTTTGCCGCCGATGAACCAGAAGTGCTCGACGTTAACTTTTCGCAGCAAGCGCAAAGTAAGCTCGCAAGCCATCCACAAGCGCGCCATATCATTCAGGTGATCAAAGAAGTATTAGGCCAAGATCCTCGCCCTGCCTATAAGAAAGGTAAGCCTGACAGCAAGGAATATGCGGTAAATTTGTTCGATCTTAACGTGAAATTCGTGGTTGAAACGCTTTTCATCAATGTAACTGACATTGAACGCTTTTGAGATCCCAAATAGGCTGATATTATATGCGGCTATATCAGATTTGCTGTGGTCACGAACGACAGCAAGTTTTCTTTTATCAATGATGAAACGGATACCATAGAATGCGTACCAGTAACTACCTTCTTTCTACTCTGAAAGAGACTCCAAACGACGCAGAAGTTATCAGCCACCAGCTGATGCTACGTGCAGGTATGATCCGTAAGCTAGCTTCAGGTTTATATACTTGGCTACCTACTGGTCTACGTGTACTGCGTAAAGTCGAAAATATCGTTCGCCAAGAGATCGATAATGCAGGTGCCGTTGAAATCTTGATGCCCGTAGTTCAACCGTTTGAGCTTTGGGAAGAGACTGGCCGTTCTGAAAAGATGGGTCCTGAGCTACTTCGTTTCACAGACCGTCACTCTCGTCCATTTGTTCTTAGCCCAACAGCTGAAGAAGTGGTAACGAGCCTAGTACGTAACGAGATCAGCTCTTATAAACAGCTACCTCTAAACCTGTACCAAATCCAGACTAAATTCCGTGATGAGCGCCGCCCTCGTTTTGGCGTAATGCGTGCACGTGAATTCTCGATGATGGATGCGTACAGCTTTGATATCGATAAAGAAGGCTTAGAAAAGTCTTACCAAGCGATGCACGATGCTTACTGTAAAGCATTCGACCGCATGGGCCTTGAGTACCGTCCAGTATTGGCAGACTCTGGCGCAATCGGCGGCAGCGGCTCTCAAGAATTCCACGTTCTTGCTGAAAGCGGCGAAGATCTAATCGCATTCTCTTCAGAATCTGATTACGCAGCAAACATCGAGAAAGCAGAAGCACTAGCTCCAACGACTGAAGCGGCAGCGCCAACTCAAGAGATGGAACTGGTTGATACGCCAAACGCAAAAACAATCGCAGAACTTGTAGAGCAACACGGTCTAGCAATCGAGAAGACTGTTAAGACTCTATTCGTTAAAGCTTCTGATGAAGTAGACGCTGATATCATCGCGCTAATCATCCGTGGTGACCACGAACTGAACGAAGTGAAAGCAGAGAACCTTCCACAGGTTGCTTCTCCACTAGAGATGGCTTCTGAAGAAGAAATCCGTGCACTTGTTGGTGCTGGTCCTGGTTCACTTGGCCCTGTTGGTCTAGAGCTACCATTCATCGTTGACCGCTCTGTTGCTGTAATGAGCGACTTTGGTGCTGGTGCAAACGTAGATGGTAAGCACTACTTCGGCATCAACTGGGGGCGTGACGTAGAGCTTGCTCAAGTTGAAGACCTACGTAACGTTGTTGAAGGCGACCTTAGCCCATGTGGTCAAGGTACTATTCAGCTTAAGCGTGGTATCGAAGTTGGTCACATCTTCCAACTAGGTAATACTTACTCTAAAGCAATGAACTGTAACGTGCTTGGTCCTGATGGTAAGAGCGTAATCCTAGAAATGGGTTGTTACGGTATCGGTGTTTCACGTGTTGTTGCATCTGCTATCGAGCAAAACCACGATAAATTCGGTATCACTTGGCCAGACGCACTAGCGCCGTTCCAAGTTGCTATCGTACCAATGAACATGCACAAATCTGAGCGCGTTAAAGAAGCAGCTGAGAAGCTATACGCTGAATTAACAGCTATGGGTATCGAAGTTTTATTCGATGACCGTAAAGAGCGCCCTGGTGTTATGTTTAAAGATATCGAGCTTGTGGGTATCCCTCACACTATCGTTATCGGCGATCGCAGCATGGACGAAGGTAACTTCGAATACAAAAACCGTCGTACTGGTGATAAAGAAGCTATCGCAATGGACACGGTTATCGAGCACCTTAAGGCTCAACTAGCTTAGTAATCCGATTACTGACTAGATAAACATTGAAAGGCTGCCGTTAGGTGGCCTTTTTTGTGCCTGTCATTTCGCTTCAAACTCCCTTCTATTTATCAGTAGAGTAAATAACGTAAGTTAATCCCCTGTTCATCTTTAAATCCGTATATTGGTGTCATCAACTTTTTGGACATGCTCACCATTGGAGGTATCGATGGATATCAAAAGCTTACTGAACCAAGCACTTAAATCAGATCTCGTAAAACAAGGTACTCAGAAACTTTCACAAGGGTCTTCAAGTTTAAGTGGCCTTTCTCAAGGCAGCAATAGCAAGAGTAGCAGTAAAAGTACACTCGGAGCCTTCGGTGCAGGCGCAGTTGGCGGAGGACTGTTAGGTGCGTTAATGGGCTCTAAGAAGACTAAGAAAATGGGTAAGAAAGCGGCTGGGATTGGCGGCGCAGCAGCACTGGGCGCTTTGGCTTATAAAGTCTACAACGACTACCAGTCCAAACAAGGCCAGACACCTAACGCCGAACAGGCTCAGTTTGATGAAAATGATGCAAACCACAGCGTGCTGATTCTACGATCGATGATTGCCGCGTCTAAAGCTGATGGCCATGTTGATGAAGAAGAGATGGCTAAGATAGAGCAAGCCGTCGAGAATATGGGCGCTGATTATCAACTGACTAAATTGGTCTCTGAAGAACTGCATAAGCCACTCGACCCAAGCGAAATCGCTCAACTGGCAACGTCACCTCAACAGGCGAGTGAGATCTACTTAGCCTCTTTGATTGTGGCCGACGAACAGAATTTCATGGAGAAGGCGTACCTGAAAGAGCTCGCGAAACAGCTCAATCTTGCTGATGAAGTCACCTATCAACTTGAACAACAAGTCTCTGGCTAATCGGCAAGTACCAAACGAAGCCGTAAAGAACGGCCTAAGCAGCGAGCTAACCAAGTGAGATATTGAGCAAGGACAAACTAACTCTGAACTTGATCAGATCCACTTTGTTTTTGCTTATCTCTATGTGTATATTGAGATCAGTTATCATTTGGTTAGGTATAAAAATGAAAGTATACGATTGTTGTGATTTGGTTCGTGAACTGTATTCTCAAATTGGCAGTGGCGACCAAGGCTATATCCCTAAAGCGATCACCTGCGCAGTAAAAACATTGAATGACCTTGCTGCCGATGAGTCTCTTCCTAAAGAAGCTCGTGAACGTGCAGCCTTTGCCGCTGCTAACTTACTGATTTCAGATTTCGAGGACTAATATGAACCTCGCTAACTTTGAAAAAATGGATCCAGTGATGTTGATGAGCATCGTCAACATGAAGCTTCGTGACGACTTCGGCGGTGATTTAGATCGAGTGGTCAACTTCTACGAAATCGACAAAGCAGCCTTAATCGCTAAGCTCGCGTCTGCTGGTTTTGAGTATCTTCCAGAAGCTAAACAGTTTCGATAGTCGTTTAAAAAATCTTCCTATTTAAAGACCAACCTCTGTGTTGGTCTTTTTTTTGGTGATACGTAACAAGCAAACATGCAGCAAACACGTTATAAATTATCTGTCTGCACCTATACTTTTATATCTTAGAGTCAACGAACGCGCCTTGAACCAAAGCGTATTGTTGTATAGGCTACCTAAACTAGCATATAAAACTCATCACTCAACTTGATGATAGTGAAGGATTAACAATGAAAAGACTCGGACTTTTAGCCGTTATCGCAGCCGCACTCACCGCAGGTTGCGCTTCAAATACTCAGCAAGACAACTTTCGCGAAGCCTCTTTTGAGCTGTGTAATACTGAAGTCGATATTTACTCTGTAAGCCATGATGAACGAGTTCGCATCGTCTGCTCTGATGGCTCTAAATTCGCTTTGAACAGCGAAGATACACTAGAAGTAATGCGTGATATCAACATCGACTACTGCGATGGCGAAGGCTTAGGCAAATTCAACGAGAGCCGCCACTATTACTCATTCAAGTGTAAGTCAGGCACCCTACTTAGCATCAAAAAGTAGAATCGACACTACCAAATACCAAAGGGTTAATGTGAAAGCATTAACCCTTTTTAATACCCGCTTTTCTTTACTCTTAATCCCAAATCCACCAGCCACCAGATACAAAAAATAGCTCCTTTAAAGAAGCCTCTAGTATCATTGCTTTTCAAAGTAGTTGTTTGAAATTCTAAGAGAGCACGCAGAGATTACGGGTGTAAGTGAGCATGCTCGACAACAATTTTAAAACTTCCAAGTACAAAAAAGGCCCCTATTAAGGCTGTCTCTTATACACAAATCCCTAAGCCACGCTTGGGGATTTTTTTTGAACT
>NZ_JBFSUX010000096.1:0-8899 GCF_041467595.1 Vibrio sp. 10N.247.311.13
TCCAGCTAAATATCCGTTTAGATTCAAACAGTAATGCTTATCCGAACGGCATTGCACCTTAGGGTAGCCGTTTTTATTTGTCGATTTAACTTCGTCGATGTTTCACGTGGAACATAAATCTGCGTGTTCGCTAACCAGAGTAAGCACTGTGCCAGTCTCTCCACACAGGATCAAAACCACGTTGACGAATCATTGACTCAACATCGGCAGCACTTCGCTCATCACTTATTTCAAATTGCTCGAGTTCTTCTTCATCAGAAGCATAACCACCAGGCTGGGTTTTAGACGCAGCCGACATACTGGTGATTCCCAATGGCAACACATTGTCACGGAAAGCTGCAGACTCACGAGTCGAGAGAGACAATTCAACCTCAGGGTTTAATAAACGATACGCACAGATAAGTTGAACCAACTGTTTATCACTCATAATCGATTTAGGCTGCAAACCACCCTCACACGGACGAAGACGTGGGAATGAAATCGAGTAACGTGTTTGCCAATAAGTACGCTCAAGATAGTCTAAGTGAGCGGCCACGAAGAAACAGTCGGTACGCCAATCTTCCAAGCCAATCAAAGCGCCAATACCTATCTTATCAATACCCGCTTTTGCCAAACGATCGGGCGTTTCGAGCCGGTATTCAAAATCCATTTTATTGCCACGCAAGTGGTGTTCCGCGTAGGTACTTGGGCTATACGTTTCTTGGTAAACCATCACCGCATCTAAGCCGAGAATTTTAAGCTCTGCGTAGTCATCTTGATCAAGCGGCTGCACTTCCATCGCAAGATAGTTAAATTGTGCCTTAATATTCGGTAGCACTTCACGGAAGTACTTCATCCCGACCTTGGTTTCATGTTCACCAGTCACCAACAATACACTATCAAACTTCATCTTTTTGATAGCGGCACTTTCAGCATCGATTTCATCTAAAGTAAGTGTGCGACGCTTAATGCGGTTCTCCATTGAGAAACCACAATACGTGCACGCATTCGCACATAAGTTTGAGAGGTACAATGGAATATACAACGACATTGTATTGCCGAATCGCTTGCGTGTGAGTGCCAACGATTGTTGCGCCATCTGCTCTAAGTAAGGTTCTGCTGCCGGAGAGATAAGAGCCTTAAAGTCTTCCAAGTCGCGTTTAGGTTTACTCAGAGCGCGCTCAACATCCGCTGCCGTTTTACTGAAGATGGACATACCAATGTCATCCCAGTTGAGCTGTTTAAATCGATCAACAAACGTCATAAGGACACTACTCGTCTAGGAATGAAGTTAGCGGACTAGAAGCAACCGCATGAGACACCTGTCCAGCAAGACCAGAAAGGTAAGCCATACGGCCAGCTTCAACTGCCAGTTTAAAAGCAATCGCCATATCAACGGGTTGTTGAGAAGCCGCAATTGCAGTATTAACTAACACGGCATCCGCGCCCATTTCCATTGCACGAGCAGCATGAGATGGCGCACCAATACCAGCGTCAACAATCACAGGGACGTTCGCTTGGTCGATAATGATCTCTAAGAAGTCTGCCGAAGCGATACCTTTGTTCGACCCAATCGGCGCACCTAGCGGCATAACCGCAGCACAACCCACCTCTTCCAATCGTTTACACAACACTGGGTCAGCATGACAGTAAGGCAACACAACAAAGCCATCTTTAACCAGTTGCTCAGCCGCTTTTAATGTCTCAATTGGGTCTGGCATCAAGTACTTTGGATCAGGGTGAATTTCCAGTTTGAGCCAGTTTGTGCCTAGCGCTTCGCGAGCCAAATGCGCAGCAAAGATGGCATCCTTCGCGTTCTTCGCCCCGGAGGTATTTGGTAACAAGTTCACGCCAGCATCAATGATGGGCTGTAAAATATCATCTTGCTCAGAGCGAATATCAACTCTCTTCAACGCCATGGTTGCCAGTTGAGAACAGGAAGCTTCGATAGCACTCGCCATTAAATGTTTATTCGCGAACTTGCCCGTTCCAGTAAAAAGTCGTGATTGAAATGTTTTATCTGCGATAGTTAACATAGTTAGCCTCCTGCAATAGCTTGGAAAAGAGAAATAGCATCGCCTTCATTGACAACCGTTTGTTGCCACTGACTACGCGGGACAACCGCATTATTGATAGCAAAGACACAGCCCAGATCGGGTAATGAAAGCGCTTGGATGATATCCGCTAGAGACGACGATTGTGCAACCTGTTCTGGTTGCTCATTGATAGAGATCGTTATGTTGCTCATTGGGTTTCTTCTTCTAAATAGTTAACTGTAGATGTGCAGCAAACGGGGCATTCACTATCTTGAGTGACACTTAAGTTTTGCCAGTTCATCGTCTGACCATCAAACAGTTTGAGCTGATGTGTTGCAACCTGGAACTCGCCAGTGCTAATACGTTGAATCGCTGCCAGTGCTTGGAGGTTGCCTATGGTGCCAACAACTGGGCCGATGATGCCGCTATCGCTACAACGTGTCGTTTGTGGATGATGACTGAACGGGAACAAACAGTGATAGCACCCTTTCTGCATCTGATAATCAAAGACAATAAACTGACCTTTCCATCCGATCGCAGAACCAGAAACCAAAGGTGTCTTGCTACCAAAACATGCTTGGTTAACCTGCTGACGTGACTCAAAGTTGTCAGTACAATCCAACACCAAATCAGCGAGCATCACCTCAAGCTCAAGCTGGCTCTGAGTCATTCGCCTATTGATGGTTCTCACTTGGTTTCGACCATTAAGCTCAGTCAGTTTTTGCTTCAGAGCTTCGACCTTAGGCGAACCTAACTGGCTTTCCTTGAACGCAACCTGTCGTTGAAGGTTAGACGAATCCACACAATCATCATCAACTAATACGATTTTCCCGATACCGGAAGCCGCAAGATAGAGAGCCGCAGCATTGCCTAAGCCACCACAACCGATGACCAATACATGGCTATCTAATAGATTGCGTTGCCCTTGCTCACCCACTTCAGGAAGTGCGAGTTGTCGTTGATAACGAATGAATTCGAAATCATTCAGCATGACTTAGCTCCTGAGTTACCTCTTTAGCAGCACCTGAAGAACGGTCAGCCATTAATGCTTCGAAGAACTCAATCACTTGTTTTGGGTCTTCGGCTAACGTAATCGCACGTACAACAGCAAGGCTCGATACCCCACAACTCCACACCTGTGCGGCCGTCGACTGGTCAATTCCACCAATCGCAACTGTCGGATAACCGGTGAGTTCTTCTGTGTATGGGATAGTATCAATCAGCTGCTGATAGAGAGATAAACGCACAAGTCCTTGAGGCTTCGATGGCATCTGTTTAGTGGTGGTTGGGAATATATGCCCCAGCGCAATATAGCTTGGGTTGATTTGCACAATGCGTAGCAACTCGTAATAACCATGAGTCGATAGACCGATCTTAATACCAGCTTGGCTCAGTTGAGATAGGTTGGATTCTTCGATGTCCTCTTGCCCCAAATGAACACCAAAAGCATCATGCTTAAGTGCCAATTGCCAATAGTCATTGATAAAAACCTGAGCGTTGTGCTCTCTACCGAGTTCGATAGATCGCGCGATTTGTTGTTCTAAATCTGCTTGCTGTGGGTTCTTAATACGCAGTTGAACTGTGTTAATTCCAAGCTTGAGCAGCCTTTCGATCCACTCAACATCATCAACCACTGGGTATAGTCCTAGGCTACTCTTACTCAATTCCGGGAACGACAGTGATGTTCCTTGGTGCGCCCAACCAACACTAATATCCAGTCGCTCATCTTCGAGAACGGGAATAGGAAAGTTTTGATAGTTTGCTGGCCATGTTCCACGTGAAACACTAGATGCTGCGCGAGCTAAAACCAGTGCATCTTCTAATGGGAATTCCAACGCCAACAAAGTAAGTAACCAAGCAAAGTGGCCACGACTATCTAACTCCTGATGAGCTGGAGTTTCACTCTTGATAGCACGATTAGAATCTAGCTGTGACCAGATATCCAATGCAGCTGAGTCATCTAAGACACCGATATAGATGGTATTCGGAGTTTGTGCCAAGGCATCGCGGACACCAGCTAGCGCCACTGAATGACTGTAATAAACGATATGATCAAGCTCACTTGAGCGACACTCCGCCAATGAATCAACATCATGAGCAAAACCAATAGATAACGCTTGCTGAGCATCAACGATAGAGAAGCATTGAGTTGGGCTTACACCCAACTCAACTGCATCGGTTGCCAAGCCTTGTCGCTTAGCAACCAATAGACAGCTTTGCACCTCTCCCGTTAGCTCAATATTTTGAGATGGGATAAGAATCTTCACTGTCATTATTCCTCTAATTGAGCTTCTTTTGCGCCTACTGCTGGGTGATAAAGTTCAGAGCCAGTATCACGGAACTCTTGTGATTTCTGACGCATCCCTTCCAACGGATTATCAAGCATCTTAATCTCGATAGCCTGATCAGCAGCCACTTGTTCAGTGTCTTTCGCGTACTCTCGAACTTCTTGAGAGATCTTCATTGAACAGAATTTAGGTCCACACATAGAGCAGAAGTGAGCAACCTTGCCCGATTCTTGTGGCAGGGTTTCATCGTGGAAAGAACGGGCTGTTTCTGGATCTAAAGCTAGATTAAATTGGTCTTCCCAACGGAATTCAAAACGAGCTTTAGATAATGCATTATCTCGGATTTGTGCGCCCGGATGCCCTTTTGCCAAGTCTGCTGCATGTGCTGCCAGCTTGTAAGTAATCAAGCCAGTCTTCACATCTTCTTTATTTGGTAAGCCCAAATGCTCTTTAGGTGTTACATAACAAAGCATCGCACAGCCGTACCAACCAATCATCGCCGCGCCAATACCAGAGGTAATGTGGTCATAACCCGGTGCAATATCAGTGGTCAGCGGGCCTAACGTATAGAAAGGTGCTTCATGGCAGTGCTCTAACTGCTCATCCATGTTCTCTTTAATAAGATGCATAGGTACATGTCCAGGACCTTCAATGATCACCTGTACATCGTATTCCCAAGCCACTTTAGTTAACTCACCTAGAGTACGTAACTCCGAGAACTGAGCCTCATCATTGGCATCTGCAATAGAGCCAGGACGTAGGCCGTCACCTAGTGACAAAGCCACATCGTACTTCGCACAGATCTCACAGATCTCGCGGAAGTGTGTGTATAGGAAGCTTTCTTGGTGATGTGCAAGACACCATTTCGCGATAATAGAGCCACCACGAGAAACAATACCTGTCACACGCTTAGCCGTCATAGGAACATAACGAAGAAGCAAACCAGCATGGATAGTGAAGTAATCAACGCCCTGCTCCGCTTGTTCAATCAAGGTATCGCGCATCACTTCCCAGTTAAGGTCTTCGGCTACGCCATTCACTTTCTCAAGCGCCTGATACATAGGAACCGTACCAATCGGCACCGGGCTATTACGTAGGATCCATTCACGAGTCTCGTGGATATTACGGCCAGTGGAAAGGTCCATTACGGTATCGCCGCCCCAGCGAGTCGACCATACTAGCTTCTCAACTTCTTCTTCAATCGAAGAGCTAACTGAAGAGTTACCGATATTGGCGTTCACTTTCACTAAGAAGTTGCGGCCAATAATCATAGGTTCTGATTCTGGGTGGTTGATGTTCGAAGGGATGATAGCTCGGCCTTCAGCGACCTCTTTACGCACGAACTCAGGGGTAATTTCTTTAGGTAGGTTGGCGCCAAAGTTATGGCCAGGGTGTTGGTGATTAAGTTGTTCGTCAGCAAACTTCTGACGCCCCATGTTCTCGCGTATCGCAATATACTCCATCTCAGGAGTGATAATACCCTGACGAGCATAATGCAGTTGAGTTACACATTGGTCGCCAGTAGCACGACGAATTCTAGGCAGGTTTCCGTAACGAAGGTCGTCTAGGGTTTCATCTTCTAAACGTTCTTTGGTGTAAACAGAGCTTACATCATCGAGCAATTCCGTATCGCCACGCTCTTCAATCCATTGCTCTCGCAACTTAGGAAGGCCGCTATAAATGTCTATTTCATGCGTAGGATCGGTATAAACACCGGAGGTATCGTAGACATGAATAGGCTCATTAGATTCGAATACAGGCTCTTTTTTGGTGCCACCGACAAGGCTATCTGCGAGTGATATTTCTCGGACAGGGACTTGGATATCTTCTCGAGATCCTTGGATGTAAGCTTTTTTTGAATTTGGATAGGGTTGTACGGATAAAGAATCAATGAAATTCTTCGCTTCCAGTCTTGCTTGTTTACGACTCGACATAGCATTTTTCCTTGGCTTTTAGCCATTATTTATTGGGATAAAAATGCTTGACGGATTAGATGCTACAAGAGGGATCACAGCAAGAAAATGCAGTTGTGATCTGGAGATAGATCTCTAGAAGGATTCTAGTTAGATATCTACTCTTGTTCCCTTCGCAGGTATTAGCCTGATCAGGTTCAACGGATCCCGAGTTAACGGTCTCAGCCATATGGCACTCCGACAAGTACGATCGAGTATATAAAAACGGCTTGGATAAACCAAGCCGAGTTGTTAACAAATCGTAAGAAAGTTTTAAGACTTTATCAGAAGTTGGAAGCCGAACCATGCGGCTGAAATACTGAGAACCACATTGAGCAGTACATTGAGCCCCATCTTGAAGAACGCACCCTGCTGCATAAGAAGCACGTTATCCATCGAAAACGTAGAAAATGTCGTCAGGGCTCCAAGGAAACCAAGACCGATAATTTGTCTCCACGGCTCCGTCGCAACCATCTCATTTTCAAACGCGGCGATGAGCAATCCCATAATCAAAGAGCCAATTACGTTAACAGTCAGCGTACCGTAAGGAAAACCACGCCCTAACATCACAACGCATAACTCTGAAATCAAGTAACGTGAACAAGCACCAAACGCGCCACCGATGGCGATAAAACCTAGAATAGATAACTGACCCATGAATCCTCCCAAACAATAATCCCTATATTCTAGCTTTAACGCCGATAAAAGCGAGGGTAGAAACTAAGAATGCATGCGCAAATATTAAACGTTACAGGTGTCACTTAACTTCAATATATCCCATCAAACCCGTTTTCATGTGTTCTATAACATGACAATGATACATCCAGCGGCCAGGGTTGTCGGCTACAAATGCAGCTTTAGCTCGGCCATTTTTTCCAAGTAACACTGTATCAGTATGGAAAGGTTCTTCAACTTTCTTCCCATCAAGTTCCAATACAGTGAATGTATGGCCGTGAATGTGAATCGGGTGATGATATTGAGTGACGTTCTTAAGATCGAATATATAGGTTTTTCCCAGCTCTAAAGTCGCCAACGGTTCAGGGATATTATCTTTGCTCATCCCCTCCCATGCTCGTTTATTAGTTAGCCAAAACTTAGGCATAGATTTTCCATCTTTAGATACTGGAGAAACCGCCCCTTCCCATTCAAATAAAAAGTCGATTTCTTCTGCATTAGCCAAATCTAAATTGGGCACAGGATTAAGGGGTAAAGAAGGCAGAGAGCGATTCTCAACAAGGGTTGAATCTACAACCTCGAACTCACACAAAGAGAAAGGAAAGCGTCCTTTCATTTGAAGGACGCTAACTCGCCCACCGGCTTTGGGTGCTATCAGTCCAATATCCACTCGCATCCCTGGACCAATTTTATGTTGCGTCAGCTTATAAGGTGTTTTTACAGGGTTACCATCAATGGCAATCACCCATGCCTCAGCCCCTTCGACAGCTATAGGGTAAGTGATCGTATTGTCGACATTAGCGATACGTAGCCTGGTTGTTGCATGTTGTTTTAACTCATAGACAGGCTCATGTATTCCATTAACGCTACTCCACTCTCCTGGCGTACCCATACGAGCACTGAGTCGTGGGATCATTAGATCTTTCCATTGGCCTTTCTTATCTATATGCCAATGTTTAAGCATCAGTGCGTGCTCTTCATCAAACGGCACTGGAATGCTCTCCTCAACGATAATTAGACCAACCAAGCCCATACCAAGCTGCTTAACGCTGTTCATATGTGGGTGATACCAAAACGTGCCAGCATCTGGTGGCGTAAATTCATAAATGAATGTTTCACCTGGCATGATCGGTGGTTGGCTCAAGAAGGGAACCCCATCCATTTCGATAGGAATCCTTAAACCATGCCAATGAATAGTTGTCGGTTCTGATAGCTTGTTGGTAAAACGGATCGTTACCTTTTCACCTTGTCGACATCGAATCGTTGGTGCTGGAATCTGACCATTAAAGCCTAGAATATCAGTCTCAAACCCCGTCACGAGTTCAGCGGTTGAAGGTTCTGCCGTTAAGTCATAAACATACTTTCCTTGTTCATCAACCGACCGTTTCATTGAGCAAGCGGGCAGTACAGTGAGTGCAGATATAGCGAGAGATGATTGAATAAACTTACGACGGGAGATACCCATATTTGTTGCCTTTTAGTAATAACGACCAAAATGTAACAAAATATTGAGAATAATTCTCATAAAGAAGTGTGGATTGTGTTGTTAATTGCTTATAAAAGAGACTGAGATAAGTAAGCACTTACATTTCTAAGACAATATTCTATTCAAGGTAGGTAATTATCAATTAAAAATCGAACAAATATAAATCAAAAAGACTCTAGGATTTCTGCTTCGATGGGGATCAATATAGTCGACTTGGCTGACACTCCGGTCCTCAACGTCACTTTGAAAAAGTGACAGATACAAAAAAGCTCCAGCATTTCTGCTGGAGCTTTAAATATGGCAGGGGTGGAGAGATTCGAACTCCCAACACGCGGATTTGGAATCCGCTGCTCTGCCAATTGGAGCTACACCCCTAAAACTTTCATTACTTCAGATTCGAAAAAACCTCGCACTAGGCGAGGTTATCGAATAAGTGGCGGAGTGGACGGGACTCGAACCCGCGACCCCCGGCGTGACAGGCCG
>NZ_JBFSUX010000097.1:0-8446 GCF_041467595.1 Vibrio sp. 10N.247.311.13
ATAGTTCAAAAAAAATCCCCAAGCGTGGCTTAGGGATTTGTGTATAAGAGACAGGGAATATCCTGCCTTTTTTGCATATTAGACCTATCGTCTCAGATTAAATCAGAGCGCTATAACGTTCTAATCCCGCCTCTAGATCAGCAATCAGGTCATCAACATCTTCTAACCCAATATGAACACGTATCAAGGTACCTTCGAAATTAGGATTGGCAACAGTTCTCAAGCTGTCAAAACTGCTTGGTTCGTTAGCTAGAATCAAACTTTCAAATCCACCCCAAGAGTAACCCATACTAAAATGTGTCATTCCATCAAGTAACGCTGTCGTCGCTTTGATATTAGAGTTGTTTAGTACAAAAGAGAACAAGCCATTACCGCCAGTAAAATCTCGTTTGAAGAATTCATGGCCTGGGCAAGACTCAAGAGCAGGGTGACGAACGTGGTTAACTTCAGGACGAGTCTCTAACCATTTTGCGACCTTCAAGCTGCTTTCTGCGTGTTGGCGTAGACGCACATCAAGAGTACGAATGCCGCGAAGCCCTAAATAAGCATCATCAGGTGAGACACATTGCCCCATCAAGTAACTTTGCTCTCTTAGTTGATCCCAGCATTTCTCATTGGCGACTGCCGTACCTAGCATCACATCAGAGTGACCCACGATGTATTTGGTCGCTGCTTGAATCGAGATATCAACACCAAAATCAAACGGTGAGAAGTTCACGCCAGCCGCCCAAGTATTGTCTAGCATAACGATGATGTCATGTTCATGAGCGATACGCGCTAGTGTTGGAATATCCTGCACTTCCATGGTGACAGAGCCTGGAGACTCAGTAAACAGCACCTTAGTGTTTGGCTTGATAAGGTCTTGGATACCTTCACCAATCGTTGGCTCGTAGTAAGTTGTCTCTACCCCCATCTTTTTCATGATGGTGTCACAGAAATCACGAGTAGGTTCGTAGCAGGTGTCAACCATTAAAATATGATCACCTGTTTCTACAAAAGAGAGAATGGCATTCGAAATTGCTGCTGTACCACACGGGTACAGTGCACAACCCGCGCCGCCTTCTACTTCAACCATCGCATCTTGGAAGGCAAAATGAGTGTTGGTTCCACGACGTCCGTAAAAAAGGGTCTTGTTAGCGCGGTTAATCGTAGCTTTACGCTTCTCTTCTACTGAGTTAAATACGACAGTTGAAGCGCGTTGTACTGGTGGGTTAACAACACCATTGGTCCACTTCTTATCACGACCGGCAGTGATAAGTTTAGTGGTTTTGTTCTCGGACATGCTGTGAATTCCTTATCAATCGGTTATGTCCTATTTAAAACATGCCAAGAGTGTTCAAAGCAAGAGCGGAGCGGGGATTTTTGCGCTTTTCTTACGATTTTTAACCTTTCACTCAGTTAACAGTGAAAGGTTAAAAATGATCGATGGGGAAACAACGAGCCATAATCGACTCATTGCTGGAATTATAGGAGTGGGTTGAACAAGTAGAACAGCCTCTCAAAGAAGCGATTACTAAGGTTTCTTTGCTCCCACTGTTCTAACTCTACAGAGTGGGATGAAGCGATATAAGATTTCTGCAGCTCAGACAGTTTTTGCGTGAAATGCACATCATCCACAGCCAGAGTCACTTCAAAGTTGAGCCACAAACTGCGCATGTCGATATTGACGGTTCCGATCAAGCAAAACTCTTCATCGATCACTACCGATTTGGTATGAAGAAGGCCACCGTAAAATTCATAGATCTTCACGCCAGCTTCAAGCAACTCGGTATAAAACGCACGAGAAGCCCATTTAACCATTAGTGAATCGTTATTGTGTGGAATGATCAGTTCTACAGTTACGCCGCGTTGAGCTGTCATCTTAAGTGTTTCGAGTAAGTCAGCACTTGGCACAAAATAAGGTGTAGTAATACGTACAGAATGATTCGCTTGATTGATGGCGATGGTCAGTACTTGTAAGATCAAATATTCCGGCATGCCAGGGCCAGACGGCACGACTTGAACCGGATGATGTGTCATGATTTCTTCAACTGGGCATTCAGGTATATCAGGGAGAATGCGTTCACCAGTCTCAACTTCCCAATCCCAGCCATGAATAGCGGATAACACATTAACGGTTGGCCCAGTCACTCTGACCATTACATCAATCCACTGACCAACGCCGGAACTTTGTTTGAAGTGAGCAGGATCGACCATGTTCATTGAACCCGTATAGGCGATAGTCTCGTCAATCACAATGATTTTGCGGTGTTGTCTTAAATCTAGGCGACGTAAAAAAATACGCCATGGGCTCACTTCTAGTGCTTGTACGACTTGAACGCCTGCGTCCTTCATCATTGACTGCCAGTGGCTTTTGAAAAAGCGAGGGCTACCGGCTGAATCGAGCAAAACTTTAACATCTACGCCACGTTTTGCAGCGCGAATCAGCGCAGAGGCAACCGAATCGGTCAGGCCACCTGGATGCCAAATATAGAAAACCATCTTGATACTGGTTTGTGCATTTTCTATATCTTCGATAATTGCGTGTAGGATCTCGTTTGGTGAAGATTGCAGCGATAGAGTGTTTCCACTGAGTGCAGGGATGCCCATTCGATTGTTACAAAGCTCGTCAATCTTATGGATAGGGGAGCCGACTTTCCCTGGTTGGTGAAGTTGGCAATCATTCAATTGACGGAACCAGTCGCCGAAAGGGGTAAACATACGATGAGCGCGTTCAGCCCTTTTTCTGCCTAGGTTTAGCTCACCAAAAAGGAAGTAACAAGCTACACCAACAATCGGGATAATGTAGATAACCATTAGCCAAGCAAGAGAAACGCTGACAGAGCGTCGTTTTAGTACAACACGAAACGTCACACCGGCTACGAGAACCCAGTACAAAACAACAGAGGCCAAAGTTAAAAAATGATAAAGCTTATCCACATTGAATACTCGAAAAAAGAGACACTTAGATAGTAATGCTATTTAACGGATATGGGAATTTAAGGATTCAACTATTTACAAAATAGAGCAAAAGATGTAAATAGGTTAAAGTTGTTAAGTTTTGGTCAACTTAAGAAGAAAACGATTGTTTTGTATGAAAAGTCGGCATTTAACCATAAAAATTTACATCTTTAACGAAATTTGTACGGTATGCTCTTCCAATTTTATTCTTAAACTGGTTTACTTGCTAGACAACGAGCGTCAATCAAATCTTTTAGGTGTGTAAATTTATTTATACACCTTCCTTTTAAAGACGCCACCCAAAGCAAAACACAACATCACATAACACAAAAGTTTGGAGTACACGTGGCTACTAGTAATACAACCACAACACCCCGCGATACCTGGGGTTCGAAGTTAGGATTCGTAATGGCTGCAGCAGGTTCTGCTGTTGGCTTAGGTAACATTTGGAAATTCCCATACACAGCAGGCGAAAGTGGCGGTGGTGCATTCGTTGCCATTTACCTGTTTTTTGTAATTTTTATTGGTTTCAGTGTCATGCTGACTGAATTTGCGATTGGCCGTCATACGCAAAAATCAGCAGTAGGTGCATTTAAAACAACTGACCGTCGTTGGACGTTCGCTGGCGTTATCGGCGTATTCAGTGGTCTACTTATCATGGGTTTCTACCCAGTAGTAGGCGGTTGGTCAATCGCATACATCGGTAAAATTGCAGGTGGTCTTCTAGACGCACCAGAAGCAATTGGTGATAGCTTTGGTGGCTTTATCTCAAACCCAGTTCAACCACTAATGTGGATGGGCTTATACCTACTACTTAACGTTGTTATCGTTATGAAAGGTATCTCTGGTGGTATTGAGAAAGCAGGTAAGATCCTGATGCCGCTTCTTTTCATTATCCTTATTGTAGTATCAATCAAAGGCATTATGCTTCCGGGCGCGATGGCTGGTCTTGAGTTCCTATTCAGTCCTGACTTCTCTAAAGTAGACAGCAATGTAATCCTAGCCGCTCTAGGTCAAGCATTCTTCTCTCTAAGTCTTGGTATGGGTTGTATGATGACATACGGTTCTTACCTTAAGAAGAAAGAGAACCTAGTTCAGACAACAGCAATGGTAACCGCAATGGATACTGGTGTTGCTATTCTAGCTGGTGTTGCAATGTTCCCTGCAATGTTCGCGTTCGGTATGGAACCTGCAGCGGGCCCTGGTTTAGTATTCGTTGTTGTTCCTCAGCTATTCGCTGAAATGGGCGGCGTAATCGGTCTTCTATTTGCTCTTATGTTCTTCGTTGGTTTGAGTGTTGCGGCACTAACATCTTCAGTATCTCTACTTGAAGTTGTGGTTTCTTACCTAATCGATGAGAAAGGCATGAAGCGTGTAACAGCGGTACTGTCTGCAAGTGTTGTAATGGCGATTCTATGTATCTTCGCTTCTCTATCACTTGGCGGCTTCGGTCCAACACTGTTTGATACTGGCGCGTTCGACATTTTCGACCTACTAACGGATAAGATTTTCCTAGCGGTTGGCGGTATGTTGGTATGTATCTTCGCTGGTTGGAGACTAAACCGTGCAGACCTAGAGAAAGAAATCACTAACGACGGTGAAGTCTCTTTCCCACTATTTGGTCTATGGTACACACTAGTTAAGTACATCATCCCTGTAGCTATCGCAATCGTTGCGTTCATGGGTATCTCTTCTGGCTTCGATAGCGGTAAAGGTGCAATCATGCTACTAGGTATTGGTATCATTGCCGGTTTTGCGCTGATTTCTAAGAAGTTCTAATCGCAAGATAAAGTAATTTGATAAACGGGAGCTCATTAGCTCCCGTTTTTTTATGTCTGGAACTTAATTATCTAAGAAAAATAACCATTAAAGGTATCCGTCTGATAGCCGATATAAATGGAACGAATAGCTGTTAGAGCTATATTTTGATTTAGGTAGGTGTTGTTTGAAATTGTCAGTGAGAAAGAAACTGTATGCCGGTTTTGGCTCTATATTGGCGGTGCTTGTCACGTTAGTCGGTATTGTATGGATGGAAGTTATTGGCGCTCATAAGAGCGCCGATGAGATTAGATGATGTACCGGGTACCGTTACCTACCTTGTTTTGATCGATGAAGCTGGAGATGTCTATCGAGATGCTCTGGGTGCAATCACTCTGGTCGATAATGCACTCAATGATTATCGAACCAACAAGAACGAATTTGCTCAAGCTATCGAGCAGGCTAAGTGTTTGGAGAGTAGAGGTTCGGAAGACCACCGCCGTATTCAGCGAATTGAAGACCTGATGGGGCGTTTCACTCAAGAGTTTGAATCAAAGCTTGTGCCGAAGATCAATGATGAAGCTGCGCTACTAGCCAATATTCAACAGCTACGATCTTTGTATGAGAGCAATCTTATCCCTATTGAGAACTTACTGGATCAAGCGTCAGCAAGTGAGCGCGCAGATACAGAACAGTCACTACTGACACTAACCGACACGTTTACTACCATCGAGCGCACTATCATGGTGTTGTCTGCGATTGCTATCGTCTTCGGTTGTGTGATTGCATATATGTTGTCGAGTTCTATTACTAATCGCCTGACTCGTGTTGAACAAGTAGCACGCCGCGTGGCAAATGGTGATTTAACCGCAGGTGACATTACCGATGAGTCTGGTGATGAACTGGCTGATCTTGCTAGTTCGATTAACCAGATGCAGAAGTCGTTAGTGGACTTATTAGGTTCTATCTCTTCTGTGACCCATGAAGTTCAATCTGTTACGGGCGAACTATCTTCTATTAGTCAAGACATCGTAACGGGCGCTTCTGCTCAAGCTGATAAGGCCAACTTAATTGCAACGGCTGCTGAAGAGTTAAGCTTGACCATTTCAGAAGTGGCGCAGCAAGGTACTTCAACTTATGAAGAAGCACGTCGCTCAGAAACCTCTGCAGAAGATGGCCGCAACGTGATTGTTGAGATGGTGGTGAGTATTCAACAAGTGTCGACTCAAATGAGCGATATGTCGTTGCAAATGAATACTCTAGGTTCTCACGGTGAGCAGATTGGTAGCGTTATCAAGGTAATCGAAGACATTGCTGAGCAAACTAACCTGTTAGCTCTTAACGCTGCAATTGAAGCGGCACGTGCAGGCGAGTTTGGTCGTGGTTTTGCTGTGGTAGCCGATGAAGTGCGAGCGCTAGCAGAAAGAACAACCAAAGCGACACGAGAAGTCTCGGGCATCATTCAATCGATTCAATCGGGCACTCAAGAAGCGGTGACTTACACTCAAGATAACTGTCGTTTAGTTGAGATTGGTGTTGAGCAAAGCTCAGGTGCGGTTTCGGCTCTAGAAGCGATTGTGAGCGGTGCGGGCAATGTACAAAGCATGGTTAACTCTATTGCGACTGCGGCAGAAGAACAGACGGCTGTGACCAAAGAAATTGCAGCGGACATTACCGCGATTAGCGATATCTCTGAGCAATCTCTGCAGCTAGCAACTCGTAGCTCCGAAAATACATCAGGCTTGAACGCTAAGGTTGCTGAGCTAGAAGCATTAGTTGGTAAGTTTAAACTGGGGTAAAGCGGTAGCTTGGTTCTATTTACCTATTGGTAATCGAGTAAAGACCACGCACTGATCGCTAGTTGCTGAAAAGAAGCCCAACGATTCAATATTTATTGAGTGAGTTGGGCTTTTTCGTAGCTGGAATCTGGGTTCAGACGAGGTATACTCCACGTTCTACAATGGAGCTAGCCTTTACATGTTCGATATTCTTCTGAACCACTCTGATTTTTTACTTATCAATAAGCATCCTGGAGTCAGCGTCCACAAAGACGATGGCGATACCATGTTGCTTCAAGAAGTTGCTAAGGCAATTAATGAGCCTAAGCTGTATCTCGTTCATCGACTAGATAAAATGACTTCGGGCATTCTGCTGCTGGCAAAAAATGCGTCGGCGGCGAGCGAGCTTTCACAGCTATTTGCAAAGCGTGAAGTAGAAAAATACTACCTTGCGATTGGCTCTAAGAAGCCAAAGAAAAAGCAAGGTTTGATCTCAGGAGACATGGAGCGTTCACGACGCTCAAGTTGGAAACTTCTGACATCCAAAGAGAACCCGGCGATTACTCAGTTTTTATCAGCAACGGCTGAACCCGGTGAGCGTCTGCTGTTATGCAAACCCTATACAGGGCGAACTCACCAGATCCGTGTCGCGATGAAGTCGATCGGCTCAGCCATTGTTGGTGACCCTATTTATAATCCATCGAGTGAGGCTGACAGAGGTTATCTACATGCCTTCGCGATTCGATTTGCCTATCAATCACAAGCCTACGAATATGTCTGCGACCCAAGGAGCTTAAACTCTTTGGGTGAGAAGTGGCATCAGGAAACCGTGTCGAACGGTTTGGACAGTTGGCTTGAACCTTGGTCATTAACTTGGCCAAAGCTAAACACTAAGTGAGTGAAATAATGGAAGCATCAGCTTTACCTCTGTTTTTTAGTCATATTGAACAGCAACTTAATGAAGTACCAAACGAACTACGCCGTATTTTCCACGGGCGCGGTAAGTTTTGGCCTGGTCTAGAGCAACTGACATGTGACTGGGTTGATGGACAGCTACTGGTTAACGTGTTTAAAGAAGTCAACGATGAATTCTTGTCATCTCTTAAAGCTGGATTGGTTGAACTCACCAACAAAGATATCTGGCAATCAAAGCAGGGCACAAGCATTGTTCTGCAACACCGTTATGCCGATGGTGCGCCTTCAGAGGTTCTATGGGGTGAGTTGAATGACTCTCCGGTTGTGGTTGAGCATGGCCTTAAGTACCAATTAGACATTGGCCGTAATCAGAACTTCGGTTTGTTCCTAGACATGCGTAATGGTCGTCAGTGGGTACAAGATAATGCCAAGGATAAGAACGTTCTTAACCTGTTTGCATACACTTGTGGTTTCTCTGTCGCGGCTATCGCTGGTGGCGCTCGTCAATGCATGAACGTGGACATGTCACGTGGCTCGCTAAACAAAGGTCGCGATAACCACCGTCTGAATGAACACGATATGCGCTCGGTTAACTTCCTTGGCTACGATATCTTTAAGTCGTGGGGGAAAATCAAGAAGGGCGGCCCTTACGAGCTAGTGATCATCGATCCACCTTCGTTCCAAAAAGGCAGCTTCGCCCTAACTAAAGATTACAAAAAGATCTTACGTCGCTTGCCTGATCTTCTAACAGAAGGCGGAGAAGTGATTGCTTGTGTTAACTCACCAGCAGTATCGCCAAACTTCCTAATCGAGACGATGGTAGAAGAAGCGCCAAGCGTTGAATTCATTGAGCGTCTGGACAACCCACCTGAGTTTGTCGATGTCGACCTTGATTCAAGCCTAAAGGTATTGAGGTTTAAAATCACGGCTTCAGCTGAAGCTTGATGTCATGATTTAGCGGGCATTATCCATACTAATATAGAAAACGCCGCTCACAATGAGCCAATGCCGTTCGGATAAGCATTACTGTTTGAATCTAAACGGATATTTAGCTG
>NZ_JBFSUX010000098.1:0-8178 GCF_041467595.1 Vibrio sp. 10N.247.311.13
TCTGGTTCAAGCCCAAATCAGGTCAATTTAGGCATTTCGCAGGATGAGTGTATCTAAAATCCCGAAAACAGCATGAAAGTGTTCAACAAACACCCGTGTTTAGATTGTAGAGCAGAAGTTAGATGAGTCAGCGACTCATTCCGACGAGAGTTATGCCGCGATCGTTCAGGTAAGGAATCATTCAGATTCCTTACCTTCAAGCTTAGATAAAAGCTCGTGCACCTCGGTTAAACTTTTTCAAAACGTTAATATCAGAAAAATCTCTAGATTATCAAAGTGAATTTACATAGATGTAGCCATTAGGCATTGTGTCAATATATTTTGTTTTCTCTGCCTAATGTCACCACGCGTATTACAGCATACAATTATCCCAATCGTTAATAATAAATATTATTAATTTTTTTGCAAATACTAAGTTTGCCACTGACCATGGGGTTAAAGATTATGACGAATAAATGTCCATTTTATAGCTGTAAAGACTGTATAGAGAATAACCAGAAAAAAACGGGCTGCCGACCAATAAAACTGTATGAAAACAATGGATCGTCAAATAAGCACCAAAGGTTACTCTGTCTGTTAGGTTTTAAAGGTGAAGGTGCAATATTTTCTACTGATGAAATAAAAGAATTTGTTTGGCCTAATAGTATTGTAGGTGAAAGTAGTGTGCCTCAACTAGTACACCACGCAAAAAAACTCATTCCTGATGGCTATGATATAATTTGTATAAGAAATCGTGGCTATTTACTGGTTTCACCTAATGCAAAAATATTTACTGCTTAAGATGATTCAATATAATGAGTTATAAAAATGTGTATGCTATTTTGAACAGTGAACGCTATCAATCTATGGTTCAGGTTGGATATAAGTTATAAGCTATTGTGAATTCAAATAGAGAGATTATTGGCTATGAATGCTTAGTTGATTTTCGTGGGTTATCGGTTAAATAACAAAAACATATTTTTGATGTGGTATTCAATGTTCTTTTTCTATTTACTAATTGATTAAATAGACTAATCGATGACTTAAAAGTATGTGAAAATTGAAGTGCCTATAAATGAAAATTAATATACGAAATTCAAGTTATATTTAGAAGAATCAAAAAAAGTTAATATCATCATTGAAAGGGTCGCATTACATGCTGTTTTTAATCGTGTTTGTAGTAAGGATACATCGGATAATTTGATAGGGTATCAAGGGTTTGCTTTTGGTCGTTCTTTTTTATAAACATCATCATCCACTATTTTATAGTGGATGATGTTTATTTATAAAAACTCAATAATATGACCTGTCATTCAATGAGTTTTTAAGCTTAGACAAAAGTTATTGTTGGATCGAAAATAAAAGATTTTATTTGCAAACTTTGACTTTATCAATGACTGATAAGCGTTGCCCAGGATATATTAGGTTTAAGTTTGACCCAGATAAACTAGGATTTAATTCAATTAACTTTTCGATTGTCATATCATAATTTTTCCCTATTTTAAGTAGCCACTCATCTTTCTTAACAATATGAGTGGTTGGAACGTTATCAAGTTTGCAATAAATAACCTTCTCAATTACCTCTTTCTCTACTATTTGAGGAATTTCTTCTTTAAGTTTGTTCGCCATAACGACATCCGTTGGTTTTTTTTCCACAATAGCCGTTTGGATAGACGTAGGTTGGTAGTCAGCCACTGTCTGATTTTTGCCAAAGTGATAGCGCATACCAAAATTTAGAGAGTTAATACTACTATGCGATGATACTGGTGAATCATAATAGGCATAACCAACATTAAAAGACAAAAAAGGTTTCAAAAAATAATCAACTTCTACGCTTGCCATTAGCCTATTGTCAGACACGTCATCGAAATTAGATAAGTCAAAATGATGCGCATTACCAACCCCTAATGATAAGTTCGCGTAGTTCGATAATGGATATTTTGCTTTAAGCTGTAGATCAACATGTTCAAAATTCTCGTTTGGATAAATATCTGGTGCGATACCGTAACCGAGGCTAATCCCCAGATAAGGCAAAAAATAGTAGTTTGCCTCTAAGCCAAAACCAATATTGGTCTCGTTAGTATTGGTGTTAGTGTTTCTTGAGTTCACGTGGCCAGCGTAAAATCCGAAAGACGTCTCTGAATCATTTGTGCGTGTGTCATGTTCGGTACTGAAGGCATTGGCACAAAATAGTACTGTTGTTACAGTTATCGATAATAATAATTTAGTCATTACAATATCTCTTCAAATAGAACTAGGAAACTTCCGTGGTAATCATCACTTTCGATATCTCTGGCAGAAATGTCGTGGTAATGAACTTTTAATAGAAAATTAAGCTCTTGTGGGTTTGTTGTTGTTTTAACCGTTGTTATATCTACTTTTCTTGTTCCATTTGAAACAATCATCGAATCGGTACATGAGTTACATGTGATTGAATAGGGGATTTGAACGTTATATTGGCTACCAGTTAACACAAAGTCATTGGTGCTGCTAAAGTTTAAATATAAACCTTCTGCGAAGTATCCAGTGGCTTTAACATTAAACAATGTTTGCCCAGAAACAGTCTGATTTGTGGTGTCATATATTGGTAACATTTGCCCGAATACCGCGCCATCACTATTGCCATTTGATACTTCTATAGAAGTTAAGTAACTGGCCGTAAAATCGATTTGTACTCGTAAGACTTCTTGAGTTTGATGATGCGTAGGCACACCACCACTAGATAAATAGTAGTATTTAACCGTCACGGGCACTGAACCTGAATAAGTGCCGCTATTTTTATCCGTAAAAGCATCAAATAGCTTAGAGTTTTCTAATTTAATGATAGGACGATAAAAGTAGAAAGGTGTGATGCGAGCAGAATTCAGTAATGAAAAATTTGCTCTACACTCTGTATTGACGGTATTCCCCATGATTGACACAATGGGTGCACTATAATCACTTGAAGCACAGGCTGTACCAGAGTTGATAAATAATGAGTCTTTTGTTGCTCTAGCCTGACCAGTATTATACTGAATGCCAGCAATACTAAAATCTACTGAGACAGTATCGCTACCATTCGATAACGTTATAGAGGTTGCTTGTTCGCTACTAACAGCGTTGGCTGGTATCCATTGAGTTGTTGGATCTAAACCCGTAACGTTGGACCATTCACTAGCAATAAGTGTATTTTGGCCACTTGAAAAGGCGTTGTTCCATATCAGATTATGACCGACTAATGTACCCTCAAGGTTAAAAGCCAATGTCGCGTGACTAACTAACCCGATAAAAAGAACTAGGAGTCTATTCATTTCTAATTACCCAATGTTTGAGACTGACCTTTTACAAAAGATAATTTTCTTCTGTAAGTTTCGTCATGATTCACAACCATGACTTCAATTTCTTCATCTTGTAAGTATTCTGGAACGATAAATTCTTTTACCCGACCTGAGAGTGAAGTATAAGAAGACTGACATTTAACGTTGAGTTTTGCGGTGCATTTGCTAATCATAAATCGAACATAAGTATTGCCTGTATTTTTCATTAATACCGTATCGCCCTTATAGGTCATTTCGTAAGCAATTTTGCTTTTTGCCGCGGGTATGACAAATAGTGGCGCATAACCAAAGTTAATGGCTAGAAGCGGTGCTTCTTGTTGTTCTGGGTTTTCTACGTATGGTACTGGTGCGAATGTAATTTGATACACTTTGTCTTGTTCGAAGTTACATTGGTTGCCACAAAGCGAGCGAATTCCGACTTGTTTAACTCGTTGAGATTCCAAAATTAACTTAGGGTGCGTAACAGTAATCTCCCAGTCATTTAAGTTGTCTTTACTATAAGGCGTTTTTACTAACTCACCGTTTACTACATCCACTTTTTCGATACTGGAGGTAATAAAGCTTGTTGAGGCGAGTTCGTTAGTTAAAGTAAATACGCCATTTCCGTACTCATCTGCAGTGGTGAGCATAGAGTCTATTTTCAACGCTTGTGCTGGCGCTGAGATAATAAACAGCAATAATGTAGAATATAAATATTTCATGTGGCTAGCTCTTCTAAAATTTAATTTGACAATGCATATTCAGCATTAATATTACGAGATGTTTTAGCGTGTTTGTTCGTTGCTTCAAACGCACTTTTTACTTTTTGGCTTATTGAGTATGACGGACGAATTACGGCATAAACAAAGTTTCTCTTTCCGATTGAATGTTCTAATATTTGAATTTGTTCTTCAGCGATCACTTTGATATCTGATTCAGAAATATAGGCGTTAAAATCATCATCATATTCACCTAAGAATAATATTTGCTCCTGATCACTATTTTCTTTTAGTTTGTTATAAGCTAACAATTGAACATCTGGTATGCAGTAGTTATCACCGAAATTATAAGCATCGACGTCATCGATGTTTGGAATTAAGCAGATTTCTTTACTACCAACCAGTGAGAATAATTGCCCTTCTCGTACAGATACTTTATATATGCCATCCATTAGTTCCATCATGGAAACGCAACCAGAACCTAAACACTCAACATTTTCAACCGGAGTATTAAATATATTTTTAAACCCACTAATGAAAGTGATAACTCGAGTAATGCTAGGTTCTAGTTCTAATACTGTTCCTGGTAGGCTATATGCCTGAGCAGAGCGGTCTCCAACGTTATAGAGGTCAACACTTTCAGCATCATAATACGAGTTGTAGCTGCTGTAGCTTCGAAGTGGACTTATCGATTGATCTGAATACAGTATTGATTTTTGTTGTTGCTGGCCATTTCGGTCAATAACCAATAAACCTCGGTTAGCAGACTCTTGGTCATAACGAACATTACTATCTGTATTTACTGCTAAATAGGATTCTGATTGATCTTTGGTTAAATAGAGATTTTTGTTCTTGGTGATGATCTGAGAACTGCTTAAATTAACATTAATGGAACGTTCGCCACTCGTGTCTAGATACGCATAAGCTCCAGCAGAAAATTCATCTTTCGTTATCTGTGCACTAGAACTGAATGAGGTGTAATTATTCGGATATGAACTAGAATAATTTTGAGTAACCTGAGCGTTAGCATATATATCTTGGTCATCAACTAAATCGTCAGTTGTTAATCCTGCACTAATTTGAGTGACTTCGGATTCTGTTGTGCGCACAGTGGTTCGCCCTGTGACCGAATCTGATAGTGGAATGGACCAAACAACGCTGAATGAAGCCTCATCAAATTGTTCACCAGAAAAATCGTAGCTACCATTAATATCTAAAGTAGAGTTTCCAACAGAATTTAAAGACATACCTCCTGATAGATAGCTTGATTTAAATCCATTAAAATTATCCGACCCATGTTGTTCTATGTAATTAAATGATAGGTAACCAAATTTGGACATTCCAAGTGATAGGTTGGTTGCTAACGTATATTTCAAATAATCTGATTCATTGAACATATATTGCGATAGAGAGGGTTTATCATTTCCCGATAAATAGAATTTTTCTATAGATGCCGTCCAATTGCTAACATTAACACTGGTTTCAAATTGAGTTGATTGGTCATCATATATATAAGCACTCATTGTGGCTTGAGATTGGTATGGAAGATAAAACCGCCCTCCAAGATTGGCATAGTTGCCCTGATTTGAAAGAGAGACTCCTCCACCAATAGTGATGGAATCAAGCGGCCTATAAGCAACGAGTGTACGAAGGAAATGTTCACCAACAAAATGAGCATTAATTTCATCTTGTTCGGAATCACTGAACCGAGATTGGTCAATAGTGGCTAACATGTCTGAGTTGGTATCTTCGTATGACCCTACTGTCGTTCTAAAATCAACCCCTTTTACTTGTAAAGAGTCGTTGCTGGTATTGTATATCGATCGAACTTCTTGTTTGATAATATCTGTGCCTGAATATATAACCATTCGAATATCGTAGCGACCAAAAGGCAATTCACTGTTAGTGATAAAACCCTGACCTTGAGATATATTTTTTTGCAAGATTATTTTGTCATCTCTGTATATGGTTAATACACCATTACTTGGCGAAAAATAAAATATTTTTTGAACAGATGCAGCTCCAGACATGACTAAATTTTTTGATGTGCCAAAATCCAAAGACCATTCGCTATTTTTTACACTATTAATTAAAAAATCTGTAGAGTTAAACGATTTTCTATTATTTGTATATCCAGTTGTTAATTTGTAATTATTGAATTCTAAATTATAGAGCAGCTCATCAATATCAAGATCATTCTCGCTGTTTCTATAGTTCATTTCTGTCGATACATGGCCATAGGGGAGCCCTAAAATAACTTTATCGTAAACGCTAAAATTACTGTAATCTTTATCGGCAGTAGCATACAAATTAACACTATTGATTAGAGCACTATTTTGATTATATGCACTAGCATACTCAAGTTCTTCATTGGTATAGCTTAATTTAAGGTATTTAGGATTGACTCTAAAATGAAGCTTATTGGAATAATAGTCATAATATAATGAGTAATTTTCTGGTATTTCACGACATTTTTCGGGGTCGGTTGAACACATCTGATCGTTTGTTATTCCTTTTTTTAGATCGGATATGAAATTTTCTGCTAATGTTTCTGAAACACTAGTATTGGCCAAAATACGTATCAATTCTCTCTCTGAGCTTAGAGAAGTCAATGTTGTTGTATCGTAGCTTACATTCATCGGAATGGCATGGGCTCTGCCTTGAACGTCAATAAAGTTAACTCTTTTTTCTACGGTGTCATATAATTCCGTAAACTCAGACGGTACGCCTGCATAAACGAGTCTTGAGAAAATAAATAAAATAAAGAGAAAGTAATTTTTTATGGAGTTATTTTTCATATTGAAAATTCCAATAGCATAGTAACAGAGCCTCTGCAGTCTATTGCTGTCTCGGGGAGTGATTTAAATTTGATACTCGTTTTATATTCTGCAGCTTTCCTATTATCTATGACTTTATTAAATTCAAAATCAACGGCTGTATCTAGAGTAATTAATTTTTCATCCAGATGAATAACAGCTAATTTATCACTTTGATCAATGACTAATTGATTAAAATCGGTACATTCAGTTTTATTTTCCGACATACGAATAGCCAAAGATAGATCGGTGTTTTCCTGAGGAATATCTGTTTCGATCATTAGATTTGAAAATGCTTCATCAAATGTTTTTGTATTTCTATTATAATTTAGCAATAAAGAACTAGGTTGAAACTCAAAGCGAGTAATTGCATACGAGAAAAAACTATTTTTATCAATGGTGGTGTAGACTGAAAAGTTATAAGGTATGGTTGTTGAATATGCATAATTACAAAACAACATTAAATTAAATAATAAATAAGCATATTTCATTTTTTAACCTGAAATTTTGATACATAGACTCTTTTAACCGTTAAGAAAAAGAGTCTATGTTTTATTACAATCTTAAACCTTACAGAAATGCATGGTTTATGAGGAAGTGCTTAAGTTTATGCACCCGGAGTAGCGGTGATAGCAACAGAAACCGTTACAGCGTTGTATGCGTCTACATCAGTAACTTCAGTGTCATTTTTAACACTTAAAGTGAGTTCACCTGCTGGAGTTGCATGTTGAGTTCCTACAGTAAAATCGCCCAAAGATGCGCTACCAGTATCTGTTACTACAGTTGTATTTTGAGTGCTTGTGTTTGCCCCAAATAAGGTAGTAACACCAGTTACACGCCATGTTGCTTTTGGATCAACCTCACCAATTAGTTCAGCCGTAGCAGCTACTGTGTCAGCAGGTGTATATTCACGAGCTTCAATTTTTACCGGTGTTAACGTTTCAAATGTACCGTTTTGGTTGACGAGTAAAACGCCGTCAGCAATTTGTTTTGCACCGTTGTTACCAGTGATAATTAAAGTATCACCAGGAATGCTGTTACCAACTAGTCCGCGGAATACAACATTTGCATCAGGATCGGCAGCATTAGCTGCAGTTCCAGTAACGGCAAATAATACTGATGTTAATAATAATTTTTTCATAAGCATGATTACATGTCCTTAAAGTATAATTTCAATGTATATTTGATACAGGAAGTATCTAAATAACGTAATTGTTTAAGTGATCAAAATGTGTCATCTATTTTTCTTTTCACTAACATGATTATTCGACCAAATGTTGGTGGATCACGCTATTGAATAATAATTATTATATGAACCGGCGACGGTGTCGCCTGAGCGGCCAACGGCCGAAAACAAAAAGACTCAAC